>JAEUTM010000487.1 GCA_016788025.1 Bacteroidia bacterium | reverse complement strand
GTACGAAAAGGAAATGAAGGAATTTACCGCGAACACCCTTTTTTAAGAGAAACCCTGGTATGGAATAAAAAAGAAAGAAAACTCAAAAATTTGTTCAGCTTGCTGTTTCAAATACGCAAAAACAAGTACGACTTGGTTATAAATTGCCACCGTTACGCGAGCTCAGGGTTTTTGGCGGGTTTTTCCGGAGCAAAACATATTGCAGGCTTCAAACAAAATCCTTTTTCTTTTCTTTTTAATTATACAGCCTATCATCGCATTGGTGATGGCACGCACGAAGTTGAACGGTATAACCAGCTGATTGAGGACTTCTCCGACAAAAATATATTTAAGCCAAAATTATATCCTTCAACGGCCGACTATAACAAGATAAAACAATATACTATCGGTGATTATGTGTGTATGGCTCCTGCTTCGGTATGGTTCACAAAACAATTGCCAAAAGAGAAATGGGTGGAATTATGCAATAAAATAGATTTGAACATTTCGGTTTATTTGTTGGGAGCAGCAACAGACAAGGACCTTTGTGAAGAAATAAAACAACGAAGCAATCATAAAAACATTACGGTCCTTTGCGGCGAGCTCAATTTGCTACAATCCTGCGCCTTAATGGAAAAAGCCGGCATGAATTACGTAAACGACAGCGCACCTCTGCACCTGGCATCTTCTGTAAACGCTCCGGTAACTGCCTTCTTTTGTTCAACGGTTCCCCAGTTCGGTTTTGGGCCATTATCAGATAAACGTACAATAATACAGGTGGAGGGATTAAATTGCAAGCCCTGCGGACTTCATGGATTTAAACAATGCCCCCTCGGACACTTTAAATGCGGCCACTTGGTGCAACTGTAAGCGATTGTTAAAAGTGAACAGAATTCACCAGAACCCAAACACTTATTATTGCAATAATTGACAAAACAGCCATCGAAAGTTGAATGATCGATGCTTTATCTAAGTCGTTATCAGCGTTTTCTGTCATGATCGTTAATTTTATACTTTAATTATTCAGGGCAAGCCAAATATACTGTCCCAACCTTCGAAATTACTCCAGGCATCGCGAAACTTAACATTAAAGAAACGTTTGATCGCTCTAATGTTAGAAAGTAAACACCATTCCGAACAAAATTATACGCATTCAGCCTCCTGATTGTCGCTATCAGCCTCCATAACTTTGAGAACAAAAACGGATGTTTGTGCATGGCTATGGCGCAAAAAACGGTTAGTATTTCAAAAGACATCAGCGTATTTTACGTTGAAGCAGACTCCTTTCCTGAGGGTATAGAAACTGCCCGGGAGAGATTTAAAAAACTCATCGGACAAAATTCGGGACGTGAGCTCTACGGTATCTCACGGCCTGAAAACAATAAAATTATTTACCGCGTTGGCGCTGAAGAAGAATTTAATGGAGAAGGTAAAAAATATAACTGTCATTCTCTCGGGTTAAAGAAAGGAAGATATGCATCATTGATAATAGAAAATTACATGGAGAATCTCGGTGAGATTAAAAAAGCGTTCGATCTTATTTTGCAAAGACCCGATCTGGACCCGCTTGGCTACTGTGTAGAAAAGTACCTGGATGAAAAAGAAATGATCTGTATGGTCCGTCTCAAAGATTAAAGAACACGTTTGATCACGCGTAAGGTATGAGAGTACTTTTTAGAGTCTCCGCTAAAAATACCGTAATGGTCAAATTTGTCGATCCTCACACATCCGCTGGCATGAATAATCCGTTGGTTGTCAAGTAAAATTCCTACGTGAACAATCTTACCCTCTTCATTGTCAAAAAAAGCAAGATCACCCGTTTCGGACTCTTCCACAAAACTCAGAGGCGACCCCAGTTCTACCTGCTGGTAAGCATCGCGCGGAAGTTTAAACCCATTCAATTTGTACACAATTTGTGTAAATCCGCTGCAATCTATCCCAAAAGGACTTTTGCCTCCCCATAAATAAGGAGCATTTAAAAACAAGAATGCTGTTGAAATTATTTCCGAAGCACTTTTTTTGTGCCCAGCTGTACAAGTATTACCGTCGAACTGGTAATCCTGATCTTCAAATTTACAATGATGACCAGAATAAAAGGGTAGGGTAGCACCTATGGTAACAGGAAAATCAACCTTTGTGGTTTTATTGTGAAGAACCTGCACAAGTTCGTTGGAATAAACGGGTTTGTTTTTTTCGAGAGAATGAAACGTATTGTCTGAAATTTTAAAATGCTGTTTCTGGCTTATCCAGCATTCGTAATTGTCATAGGCCGTTTTTATTCTCAACCATCCATCAATCGATTCAAGCACAGAATAATGATCGCCAAAAAGTAATTGGGTAACCATTTCGCTTGTTCCTGACGGTTCCTTCCTGGCCGGAACAACACTTAGCACGCAAATTCCAAAATGCATAAAGTATAAAATTAATCAAAATAAAGAATGATGTTGAAAGACCTGAATAGTAATCTATTAACCGGCAAAATTTGAAAACCCCGGAATTCACCAGTGGCAATACTTTTGGGCCTACCCCCAAGAAATACCACATAAATATTAAAAGTGTTTATATTTTTTTATTTGCGCTGGATTGAAATAATATTTAATTTAGAAACTTAGTTATGAGCCAGGAGACCAAGGACGCTGTTAACAAGATTTTGACCGAGTACCTGGAGGTGAATAAACATCGTAAGACCTCGGAACGTTTTGCAATTTTAAACGAAATTTATTCCCACGACGGGCATTTTGACATTGAAGGGTTATACCTGATGATGAAAAATAAGAAGTACCGGGTAAGCAGGGCAACGCTTTATAACAACATTGAGATTCTTTTGGATGCGGGACTAGTGATCAAACATCAGTTTGGCAAAAACATGGCCCAGTTCGAAAAGGCTTATAAATACAGGCAGCACGACCATCTGATTTGTACAGATTGTGAAAAGGTGTTTGAATTCTGCGATCCGCGGATCATGCAGATACAAAGAAGCACCGAGGAAATGCTGAATTTTAAAGTCCTCCATCATTCGCTTAATTTTTTCGCGAAATGCAGGCAGTTAAGTGAAAAAGGTTCTTGTCAACATTATAAAAAATAAATTATGGTTTTTGATTTTACAGTTTCAAAAAAAGGCAACTATGCAGTGATCAGTTTAAGTGGCAACCTTATTGAAAAAGGGCAAGCCATTTCCCTACTGGACAAAGCAGAAGAACTTTCAGCCGAAAACTGTAGCCGCTGGGCCATTGATCTTGAAAAACTGATTTATATGAATAGCAGCGGTCTCAATACGCTCATACAGTTACTTACAAAAGCCCGGGTTAATGGTGGGGAAGCCGTGTTATTCAACATGAACAAAAAGATTAATGAACTAATCCTTATCACCAAACTGCATACCTTATTCAAAATTGCAGAATCTCAAAGCGAAGCACTCAATATTCTTGGGGTTTAAATCCTACAGACGTTAATAATTTAACGTAGATCTGATATAAAGCAGTACTTCCTGTCACACTTAACCTACAATTCACAAATTGTTAAAAAAACGGATTTCCGAACACGGAAAATTCCAGTCCTTAGGCTAAATTTGCAGTCTTAAATTTTACTTATGTCATCAACTCCCGAACATATCACCTGTCTTATCATTGGTTCCGGTCCTGCCGGTTATACTGCCGCCATTTATGCAGCACGCGCCGACCTGAAACCCGTTTTATACACTGGATTAACCCCTGGAGGCCAGTTAACCGAAACAACTGAAGTAGATAACTTTCCTGGTTATCCGAAAGGGATAACTGGTCCGGTTTTGATGGAAGATCTTAAAGCACAGGCAGAACGTTTTGGTACACAGGTGCGTTTTGGTATGATTACCAAAGCAGACCTAAAAGCAAATCCAAAGCGAATCTGGGTTGACGAAACCACAGAAATAACAGCAGATACCGTGATTATTTCAACTGGTGCCAGTGCTAAATGGTTAGGTCTTGCCAATGAAACCCGCCTCCGGATGAACGCAGGTGGAGTAAGTGCATGTGCGGTGTGTGATGGATTCTTTTTCCGGGGCCAGGAAGTTGCTATTGTTGGGGCAGGAGACACCGCTGCCGAGGAAGCAACATACCTTTCCAAACTTTG
>JAEUTM010000484.1 GCA_016788025.1 Bacteroidia bacterium | reverse complement strand
CAGACCATGCTTATTTATTAGGAGGTGTGGATGAAATTTCAAGCTATAATTACAACGTTGATTTCTTAGACGGATGGAATAAAAAGGAAGAGGTTTCCAGTTCTGAACTTTACAAATCTAAAACCTCCGGAAGCATTGCCGGCGAAGGCGCAGCAATGTTCGTGGTGAGCTCTGAAAATAAAAACGCTGTTGCAGGGATTAAAGCCGTGGAAACAATCCATACGCGTGATCCCGAAATTTTGAAAAAGAAACTCATCGATTTTTTATCTGAACAGAATATAAAACCAGATCTTTTACTCAGCGGTGAAAATGGAGATATACGGTTTCTCCCCTTTTATGAATTAATTGAAAGCACTGTGAATAGTCCGGTTGCGCGTTTTAAACATCTCAGCGGAGAATATGGAACCGCAAGCGCTCAGGCCGTATGGATGAGTATTCACTTATTAAAGAACAATTCGGTTCCGGAGCACATGACAAAAGGAAAAGCCCCTTCTGGTAAAATTTCCAGTATTCTGATCTATAATAATTACAAAGAGACGCAGCACTCTTTTATGCTGATTTCAAGGGCTTAAGCCCACTCAAATATCCCGAATAAATCGTATCTTCGTTCTCTTAGTTTTTGAAGCATGAAAGCCCTGGTTAGTAAGGAAGAGATCACTCAATACATCCCGCAAAAACATCCTATTGTGATGATAGATACACTGGAAAGTTGTGAAGGAAATGTCACTAAAACCAGTTTTAAAATTGAAGCGGATAATCTTTTTGTAAAAAACGGTCGCATGCACGAACCAGGCGTGGTTGAGAACATTGCACAAACTGCCGCAGCCAAAGCCGGATACGAAGTGAAAAAAATGGGCAAAGAACCTCTCTTAGGTTTTATCGGAGCCATTAAGGATTTGGTTATTCACGATCTGCCAAAAGTGGGTGAAACATTGGAAACAACTGTCACGATTAAAACGGAAGTGATGGGTGTTACGATCATTGAAGGACTCTCGGAATGTGCCGGTAGAAAAATTGCCTCCTGTGAAATGAAAATTTTTATTCAGAATCCTCAATAAAAATATGACACCACGTTCTCTTACACACAGTACAACTATTCACGTAAGGTTTAGCGAATGTGATCCTTTAAAGATCGTATGGCACGGCAACTATGTAAAGTACTTTGAAGATGGTCGTGAAGATTTCGGTAAACACCACGACTTCTCCTACCTTGAGATCTATAGCAAAAACGGTTTATCCGTGCCTTTGGTTCACCTGGAAATGGATTACAAAAGAACCGCCTCCTTCGGAGAAACCCTGCGTGTAGAAACAAAATTGATTGACGATCCGGCTGCAAAAATTGTTTTTGAATACAAGATCTTCAATTCAGCGAACCAGATCATTTGCACCGGTAAAACCGTACAAGCGTTTGTTCATCTCGAAAAACACGAACTCCAGATTACCATGCCTCCATTTTTCGAAGAATGGAAAAATAAACATCTACGCTAAGAATGCGCGTATTCCTGGGAGCACATAATATTATCAGTCCGCTTGCTTTTAACAGCAAAGAAAATTTTGAGAGAATCTCCAAAGGAGAATCTGCTGTTTCAAAACGTGAATTTCCCTTTTCGCAGGAAGGTTTTTTTTGCTCGAAGATTGATGATAAGATTTTAAATGAGAGTTTTTCGAAATTAGGAAAAGCCACTGACTACACCAGGCTGGAACGAATGGCCATCTTGTCCATTGCCGACGTATTAAAACAATCTGGTGTTGATCTCAGTAAAAAAGAGTCACTTTTAATATTTTCAACAACTAAGGGAAATATTGATGTGCTGGAAAACGCTTACCCCTCTTTCGATAAAAAAAGAGCATACCTGGCAGAAACGGCCGAACGCATCGGTAACTTTTTTCATTGCGCTATTACACCGCTAGTTCTGTCCAATGCTTGTATTTCTGGTTTACTGGCTATGATCATAGCCAAACGTTATATTGAAAGCGGTGCTTATAAAAACATTATGGTTTGTGGAAGCGACATCATTTCAGAATTCACTACCTCCGGATTTAAATCCTTCAATGCCATTAGTCCATCAAGATGCAGACCCTTTGATGCAAAACGCAATGGCATTAATCTTGGGGAAGCCGCCGCTACCATTCTTTTAAGTTCTGAACCTATCAGTAATTTAATTATCACCAGCGGGGCAAGTGCAAACGATGCAAATCACATTTCTGGTCCCTCGCGTACAGGAGATGGATTATTTCAAGCATTACAACAAACACTGAAAGGCGATTCTTCTGTGGATTTTATTTCTGCTCACGGCACAGCCACAGAATACAACGATGAAATGGAATCGGTAGCTTTTGACCGAGCCGGGCTAAATGATGTTCCTTTGCACAGTTTGAAAGCATACTATGGTCACACGCTTGGAGCAGCAGGAATCCTGGAAAGTATTATTTCACTGATCTCACTCCAGGAAAATAAACTGATCGCTTCCTTAGGTTACGAAGAACAGGGCACCAGCAAAAAAATAAATGTGATTGAAGAAACTCAGGATAAACCCCTGCAACGCATTTTAAAAACAGCTTCCGGATTCGGAGGTTGCAACGCGGCAGCTATTTTTGAAAAAATATAATTTGAACCAAATCGTCACATATTGCAAGATCAGTCCAAACCAGGTTTGGGTAAACGGAACATCTGTTTATAAAGACGAGGTTCCCGAAGAGCTCTCTCCTTTTCTTGGAAAATTATACAAACACCTGGAAACGTATTATCCCAAGTTTTTCAAAATGGACAAGCTTTGTAAACTCGGTGTTTTAGCAACTGAACTGGTGATTAGAAATAGTAATAGGCTGTCAGAAATTCCGAAAGACAAAGTGGCTTTGGTGTTCTCAAATTCCGCTTCAAGTCTTGATACGGATCGTCAGCACCAGCAGAGTATTTCAGACAAACAAAATTATTTCCCTAGCCCTTCGGTATTTGTGTACACACTACCCAATATTTTACTGGGAGAAATTGCCATTAAACATAAAGTAACCGGAGAAAATGCCTTTTTCGTTTCCAGGCGTTTCGATCCCGAATTAATGCATTCATACACAGAGCTGCTATTAGCGGATAGCCCCACGGACGCAGTGCTCTGCGGCTGGGTGAACGTAGATGAAAATAGCGCCGAAGCCTTTGTATATTGCGTTAAAAAAGCTAATTTTAACGGGGAAAAAGAAGGGCTGGGAATAGCTCATAGCCCCGAAAACACACAACAACTATACAACACGTAATATGGAAGTACAGGAAATTATCCAGAAGCTTAAACCACAAATTATTGAGCAGTTAAATCTTGAGGAAGTAAAACCAGAGGACATTAATACAGACGCTCCTCTTTTTGGTGATGGTTTAGGATTGGATTCCATTGACGCTCTTGAATTAATAGTACTTCTTGAGAAACATTACAATCTGAAAATTCAGGATCCTAAAAATGCGAAAGATATTTTCAGGTCTGTAAAAACCATGGCTGAATACATTGCAGCCAACAGCAAATAATTTCATTTTAAGTTTTCATGTCAACCCGCGTATACATAACTGGCATGGGAATAATCTCCGCCATTGGAGACACAGTTCAGGAAAGTTACCAATCTCTTTCATCCTGCAAAACCGGAATTGGAAAAATTAATTACTTGCAAACAAATCACAAAAACGAATT
>JAEUTM010000529.1 GCA_016788025.1 Bacteroidia bacterium | reverse complement strand
ATTTTTAGCTTTTAAAAATGAGCTTGAATATATGGATGCTTTTAATGAATTTTATGACCTGATGCTTGAAGAGGCTAATGTCCTCAGTTAAGAGAACAGTGTAACATTTTTAAGCCCCGTTTCGTCTCGTGCGAAACGGGTTTTTTATTTAAGAGCGTCATAAAAAAAGATAAATGAAACCTGTTCAACTTATATTAAGTATTTTTGCTAGCCTTTAATAAATGAATATCAGAATCAAAATAATAAATAGCCTCGTTTTAATTTGTGCTGTACTTTTTATTGCTGCGTGCAAAAAAGATCATAGTGTTCTTGATACGGGAACTCAACCCGGAAATGATGAATTGAACGCCGAGCAGTTAATGGATCTGCCAATAACGGCACACACCATCTTTGGCGATTCTATAGTTTCTTTTAAAGAAAGATATAAATTCCTTGGAAGCAACAGTGATCCCGTGTTTGGAAAAACGGATGTTGGGTTGTATACAAACATGAGTCTTTCTTTTGCCAATAAAACTTTCCCATCCGCCACTCTGACCACAGCTGAAATTGTGCTCGCTTATGATGCATCAACTTTCGTCGGCGATCCTACAACTCAATTAACCTGCTCGGTTTACCCGGTAAAAAATTCGTTGGATACATCCGCATATTATTCTACTAACGACCGAATGCATGAAACCACTCCGATTTTTATTTCGCCGGCCACAAAAACAGTGGCTTCTAACGGACAGGCTATTTTAAAAATTGATTTTGACAAGACCTACGCCTCAAACCTTATGCTGGACACTACAAGTCTTAAAAGTAACGACTCGTTCCGTGAAAAATATAAAGGTTTTTATATTACGGCTTCATCTAACGGTGGAGAAGGTATTATCTACAAAGTGGACCTTGAGAATGATTTAAGCGGTTTTTATGTTTATTACAAGGATAGTCCATCTGATTCTATTTCTTATTTTAAATTTCCATTTTCAGGAAGCAAAACAACAAACTATAATACAATTAAATACAGCCCCGCACAAAATTTAGTGAACGCTGTACAGGACAGCACGCAGGGCGGTAACAATTTGTATTTAAAAGGTTTTGGTTCGACCAAACTTAAGATCCAGATCCCGTTCCTTAAAAACATGTCTGATTCTTTTTATATTTCTGTAAACAGAGCGGAGGTAGTATTTTATCAGGATCCATCGTTAGGTGGGGCTTCGGGCGTTTATGAAGAGCCTCCCCAGTTAAGTCTGCTTCTGATGGACTCACTGGGAAAAGAAAAATTTACGGCGGATAATTTGACTGGAACCGCATTTTCGAAGTATGGTGGCTCATACGATTCGGACAATAAACGGTATGTGTTCAACATAGCCAGTGAGGTACAAGCGATTTTATCAGGGAAGAAAAAGAATCGTGGTTTTTATCTCGTGGTTGCGAGAACCTTTGTTGGTATTAAAGAAGAATACAATAATAACGCAAAAGAAATTTTTCTTCTCAGAAGAGATAATTATGCCGAAAGAGTGATTTTAGCAGGTTACAATAATCCAAGCCTAAAACCAAGGCTTAATCTGAGTTTTGTAAAGCTTAGAAACGAAATTAAATAGGGTTTATCGTAAAATTGCCTTATTTCATGGGTTATTAGCCTCTCTTTGTCGTTAAAATCTTAGGTTTTACAACTGTCCGTGACCAAAAATGCCTTAATTTTGAGGATAGACTCTTTATGTTCAAGAACTTAGGTAGATTCACTTTTTGTTTTTTTTTGCTTTTAGCCGGCAAAAACCTGGCGCAGCTATCCGGTACTTACAATGTTCCGGGAACTTTTACGAGCATAGCCGCCGCGATAAATGCACTTAATGCGCAGGGACTTAATGGTCCGGTTATTATTGAGATAACAGCTGGCCACACCGAGACTGCTCCTGTAGGGGGCTATTCTTTAACCGCCACCGGAACTGCAGCAAATACAATAACATTTATTAAAAATGGTCTTGGTGCAAATCCACTAATATATGCATACAGCGGGGGTACTGCAACACCGGCTAGTGCGATTCAGGATGGTGTGTGGAGGTTAATCGGATGCGATTATGTTACGATTGATGGAATAGATGTTCAGGATCTGAATGTTACAAATCCCTCAACCATGGAGTATGGAATTGGATTTTTTAAATCTTCAACTTCCGATGGGTGCCAGAATAATCAAATCAGGAATTGTGTTATTACGTTGAATAAGAATAATAATGCTAACGGATCTGGTCCTGCCATTGAAGGTTCTCGCGGAATAAATATTGTTAATTCACTTGCGAACTCGCAGACCTCCGCTCTAACGCCGGTGAGTTTTAATGGTAGTAATTCAAATAATTTATTTTATAACAACACTATTCAGAATTGTAATGTTGGAATTTCAATCATTGGTTATGTGGCACCAAGTCCCTACACTTTTGCCGACAGAGGCAACGATATAGGGGGAAATGCAATAAGCACCGGAAACACCATTCTTAACTTTGGTGGCGCTTCTGCGGCAACAAATCCAGCGGCAGGCATCAGAACTCTGGCGCAGTACGACATAAAAATTGCATACAATACGATTAACAACAACGATGGTTCCGGCGTAAACCATGTAAACGTTTTGCGTGGTATATATGCCAATGCTGCTGCAGGGGCGAACACAACTATACAGAACAATACAATTAGCATCAATTCAGGAGCGGTGGCTAATGTAGCGGCGGCAATAGAAAATCTTTCAGGGGCAACCGCAAACAATAATACTATTAGCATCAGTTCTAATCTCATTTCAAACAGTAGTTTTACGCTAAATACCACGGGTTCCTTTTACGGCGTATTTAACAACGCCGCTTCAGCGTTCTACCTTGCAATAACTAATAACACAATCAATGGTTTGTCTACTAATGCAACCAGCGGTAACAATTATCTAATTTATAATACAGGAGCCGTTACCAGTTCTATAACAATAAGTAATAATTCTGTTCTTAACTATACAAATCAGGCAACTAGTTCGGGTGCATTCTATGGAATTTTTAATAATGTACCATCGCTCGCTCTTTTAAACATTAGTTCGAATACATTTAGTAATTGCATAACGACTTCGTCTACAGGAGTGACACAATATGTGTATAATGCCAGCGCTATTACCAATAGTATTAGTCTAAGTTCAAACAGTATAATAAATTGCCGTAACACAATGAATTCAACCGGTGCGTTTTACGGTATATTTAACGGCGGCACTTCTTTTGGACTTGATATGAGTCTGAATGCGTATAATGGCCACACATTAACCGCAACTTCGTCACCGGCTAATCTCGTCTATAATACCGCAGCGGTGAACGGACCGCTTAGATTCAATGGAAACAGTTTTTCTAATTGCACCAGTTCTATTACATCCGGTGGATCGTATTACGGTATTTATAACAATGCTGCTTCAGCAAGTTATTTTGAGGCTAACGGCAATTCTTATATTTCAAATACAGCAGTTACTTCCAATGGATCTGTTCATATAATTTACAACAGGGGTGCGGCTACAAATACATTTGCAAACACCTCTTTTACCAGCAACATTATTTCTAACTGTACTTTTTCAGCCAGCTCTAATGGCCCTTTCCTGGGCATTTACAACGTAGGAGTAACAAGCGGAGATTTGAGCATGTCGAGCAATACCGTTACCGGCTGCAACTGGTTAACTTCCACCAGCACGAGGTATCTGTTTTGCAATACAGGCCCAGTGAATAATGATTTGACTTTTGATTCAAATCTTATTTCTAACAACACCAATTCGGTAAATACCACGGGTGCGTTTAATGGCATTCTGAATACCGCCAGCATAGCCTCTTCCCTGTTGTTGAATAACAATAGTTTTATAAATAACTACAATCAGGCAACAAGCGGAGGGGCCTACTATATATATAACTCCGGCCAACTATCTGCCGGGGCCATTAACATCACGAATAATTTAATTTCCTCAAACACAAATTCCGTAACCGGCACTGCCGATTTTTATGGGATATACAATCAGGGTACAACGTATTCAACATTGAATATGGGCAGCAATACCTTTGCGTCGAACAATCTTACAGCGTTTACGGGCGCAACTAATCTGATGTATAATACCGGCGCCGTTACCACAAGTATTACCGGCATTACGTTTACCAATAACACGGTAAGTGATTTAAGTCTCACGGTAAATAGCTCAGGTTCTTTCTACGGTCTTTACAATAACTCTGCTTCGGCCATTAGTTTAATTATTGCCAACAATACATTTACAAATGTAAGCGCGACGGGGTCGACTGGCGCTACTCACTATGTTTATAACAGGGGTACAGTAGCAAATAATATTTCAAGCAT
>JAEUTM010000454.1 GCA_016788025.1 Bacteroidia bacterium | reverse complement strand
AAAGCGCAAACAATCCCAACACTTCCCAGACCTATTTCTTCCGCGCAGATTTGCGCAACAGCTATGGGATGGTAAATGTAAGGCTCTCCGCTTTTACGGCGCATTTCTTTGTGTGCCTCAACAGCTACCTCAAACGCTTTTCGTATGATTTCCTTGTCGCCTTTTTCAAGGTTCCGCTTGCAGGCTTTAATCAGAAGTTTATATCGCCTCAGAATCTCCTTTCGTTCCGCTTCTAGATCGATTTGCATAAAGAAACAAATATTGGAATGTGAAGATGAAGGTATTAATTTTAGGGCAGATATAAAACCTAAATAACCTGAAAATTTGGACTTACATAAAGTACTTTTTCCGCTCCTTATGGCTTAGAGGACCCTGGAACACGGTTGATCTGCTTTTAAAGGAAGTGGTATATGAGAGACAGTTTGCACTAAGGACTAATAAGATGAAGATAAGTGATTCAAGTGAATACTACCACTACCAGGGCGCCAGCTATAAAGTATTACTTACAATATTTAGAGATGTAATACTGGAGACAAGGGATTTTCATTTTGTCGATATAGGATGCGGCAAAGGAAGGGCTGTTCTGGTGGCCGAGTTCTGCGGTTATAACAAACTTTCAGGTATTGACCTAGACGCGCAATTGATAAATGACGCGATCGAAAATCTAAAAACGTTTAAGTTAAAAAGACCTGAATCCCAGATAGACTTCATCTGTGAAAACGCGCTGGATTTTGATTATCCCGATGTTCCAACGGTTTACTTTCTTTTTAATCCTTTTAGCGAGGCCATACTGTCAAAAGTACTAAAACGCATCTGTGAGATGAGCAAAGAAGAAATGGTTTTTGTGTACATGAACCCAACGTTTCCAGGACCTTTCGCTTTTGAAGGAATCACAAGATGGAAGACATATAAGTCACACAGGTATGTTGAGGCTATAGTCTTTAAGCGCGAGAAGATCAATTCGTGATATCTACAGTAAATGCACTGTATTTGTCAAGCTCTTTTATGGCAGCCTGTATTTTTTCATTCCAAACTTTTTGCTTGGCCGCATTCAGACCATGTTCCGTGTCTTTATCGTATTCCTCCTGCTCCTTGTTGTATTCTTTTACGGTTTTTTCATGAAGTTTGTTTATTTCGTTCTGCATGGATTTTATTCTCTTAAAATCGACTTCATCAATTCTTTTTCTTAGGCGCCTGGCGTGAAGTTCGGCAATGTCGAAGTGTATTTGTTCGTGCTTAAGAACATATTCGGTGTTTTTTACGATATAGGATTTTGATTTTACGAAAATTGCCTCCACGTTGAGGATGAGTTCTCCGTTTGATTCATTGGTGTAATACAAAAAACCGACATACGAAAGACCTAGCGGACCGTTAGATTTTGGCTTGGCCTTAAAGTCTTCAGGACGTAATAACGAATCTGGCTTCCAGATAATAGTGTCATTTTTAAGTTTTCGAATATTGGGAGCCAGGGGCGAGCGTTGGCAGAAGCTTAGTAAAGAAATAAAAATGAAGTACAGGCTTATAAAAATTCTCATATTTGGGATTTTTCCAAATATATTAATTTTAAAGTAGTTCGTAAAGTTTACCAGGTCTGCTTTTTAAAAGATTGCTGAATTCCAGTTGTAACAGGTGAGCAGAAACCTTACTGGAGGGTAAACAGGTTGTATGGCATATTTCATCCACGTGCAGCAGGTTCTTTTCAGCAAATAATTTAAGAATCAGTTTTTCTTCTTCGCTTAGATTGATAGACAAAGGAATTTGTTTTGATTTTGACTTTACTTCTTTTTTCTGCCACTGCATGGCATAAAGCAAATCCTCTGCACCTTCAATTAAAGAGGCTTTATTTTGTTTAATCAGCCCATTGCACCCCTCGGCCAGAATATCGTTTGCCTGGCCAGGGAAAGCAAATACGTCCTTGTTGTAACTCGAAGCAATAGTGGCTGTTATTAAACTACCACCAGTTCTTTTACTTTCAACCACTACAATTGCATCGCAAAGACCCGCCACAATACGATTTCGTTTTGGAAAATTAACCGCATCCGGATTTGTTTCGCTCATAAAATCAGTCAAAAGACCACCCTGAGCGAGCATTTTACGCGCGGTTTTAGCGTGCGTCTGAGGATAAATTCTGTCAAGCCCATGTCCCAATACCCCAACGGTATTGAGCCCATTTTCCAATGCTGCTCTGTGGGCAATTACGTCTACACCATAAGCCAGACCGCTTATGACAAGTACATCAGTGCCGGCAAGACCATTGATAAAATCGCCGGTTACTTTTCTGCCATATTCACTTGGCCGTCGGGTACCTACTACAGCGATTATTTTTTCGGCATTTAAATTTGCGGAGCCTTTGTAATAAAGCATTACGGGACCGTCATTACAATATTTTAAGCGTGACGGATAATCGGGGTCGGTGAAAAACAAGGGCCTGATTTTAAATTTTTCTATAAATTTTATCTCCTGCTCGGCCCGTCTAAAAACATCTTTCCCTTTTATTACTGAGCTCGCCAGATAATCACCAATGCCTGGAATTTTTTGTAATGCAGACTTTTTCTGTTTAAATACTTCCGATGCGCTACCGCAGTAAGCTAGCAACGCTTTTGCATTTATATCACCAACACCGTTAATCAGGGGCAACGCAATTTGGTATAGTAGTTCTTCCTTCAAAACGAAACAATACTCACAAATGTACTTTTAAATGCAGGACTAACTTGCCGGATTTTATAGCAAATAAAAAACTCCCTGTTATTAACAGGGAGTTGAAGATTTTAATTTAACGTCCGCCTCCGGTACCACCGGGCTTAGCTGGCGCCTGAGGTTTTTTAGGATTAAGATAATTATTGGCTTTTTCGTTTGAAGGGTCAAGTTCCTTCACGATAAGCCAGTTTTCCTTTGCCTTAGCTTCGTCTTTTCTGGTTACGTAATAGTAACCAAGGTACTCGTAAGCTTCGATAAGATTTGCTTTGTACGTGCTATTACGTTCTTCTGGTTTAACTAACTGAATTACTTTCTCATAGTAGGTTTTGGTGGAATCTTTAAGGGCTTTCGGATCTAGGGAAGCATTTGCTCTTCCTCTCCACGTGTAGGCCCATGGCCAGCTCGGATTTATAACAGCCAGTTGCTTGAAAGCGGAGTCAGCATTGCTGAACAACATAGTTACTTCAGCGTCTTTGGCGCTAAGTTCTGGATTATCGGTTGGCTTTTTCTTTTTAGCTAATGCTTCACGGGCCTCGTTTAGCTCCTTTTGTTTCGCGGCACCATTAAAATAGTAAGCTTTACCAAGGTCGAAACAATCGTTTGCATTTAGATTCTTATATGAACCTTTTGCTTTTTTCTCGAGATAAAAAATAACCTTATCGTATTTTTTTGCCTTTACGGAGATACCGGCCATCGTCGTGTAAACATCTCCCGCAAGGCTTGAATCCATTGCAATGGCTTTGTTCATCTCTATCATGCCAAGAGAGTCTTTCCCGCTTTTAGCAAGCAATACACCTTTGTATTTATAGTCGTTAGCGATGTATTTAAAGGTTGGACCAGCTTTGGTAAAGAATTTGTTTATAGCCATAAGACCTTTAGTATAAGCAGCCGTATCAGATTTGTTGCCCATTTCGGCATAGCTGTAGGCGGCAAGGCGTTCAAGGTACAAATTGTCGAAATTGGATTTTTTTAGCATCTCATATTCTGCTACAGCCTCGGCGTATTGTTTGTTCGAAAACAACGCGCTCATAAAACGGTAGTGAGCATAATCACTGTTGTTTAGTTCAATGTATTTTTTCCAGTTTTCTATCGATTTTGCGGGTTGGCCAGCAAGAAAATATAGCTCTGCTATTTCACGGAAAGCAGGAGCATAAGTTGCGTCGATGGTAATTGCTTTTTTATAGAAGTCAAGAGCCAACTGGTAATTCCTACCGCGTTGGTATAATTTTCCTTCACGGAGAATACCGCGTGTGCTTTTTGAATTCAACGTTGTTGCCATCTGGTAGCTCTTAATTGGCGCACTTCCATCGGTTGGATTTTTTTCCAATTGCGCATCACCTAGAATTATATAATTCTCAGGGTTCTTTGGTTCAAGCTTAATGGCAAGGTTAACGAGTGTAAGGGCTTCATCAGGATTCTTGTTATCAGTAGCCAGCCATGATTCAGCGATCTTCCTCAAAACCTCAGCATTTTTATTGGCACTAAGAGTTGTAGCTTTGTAGAATTGAGTTTTTGCGTCGTTTACTTTGCCCTGGGAAAGCAGAATCTTACCTATTCCCACGTAATTTAAAGGACTTGTTGCATTTAGTTCAACGCCTTTTGAGTACATAATCATTGCACTATCTGGATCCCCGCTCTTGTAAAAATTCTCACCGTAATAAAAATAGTTTTCACCCTTCGACGGTTCTTTTGCAATTAACGATCTGAACTGCGCAGCTGCAATTTCAAAGTTCTCGTTATCAGTTCTCGTTATTGATTCCTGAAGGTTTTGCGAAATTCCGCTTAATCCCATCAATAGAATTGTCGCCGTAATTAAAGTTGTTTTCATTGTTAATTCTAAAGCGTTAAAATTAGGTATTTATGTGTTTACAAAGCAGGTGCCAATTAAAATTATCGCTAAGTTTTTAAGGTATTTTAAGAGATAAGATTGATAAAAGACAGGCTAATTGCTCGTTTTTACTTCAATGTTTCGCTCAGTCTGCCTTGCTGGGAGTAAGCCTTGTTTTAAAAAAGTAAGTTGTCCTTTTGGACCAGCCACGAAACTTTCAAAACCTTTTGGCAGTGTAAAATCTCCTAGTTTTCTGATAACATAAATATTTCTGATGAAAGGATAGGTACGCAATTTAAAATTGCTTGGATCTGGTAAAAAATAATCTGAACGCTCGTTTTGAGCCACTCCAAGAATCCTCACTTTACTTTTGTTTGCTTTATACACAGAATCATCTACGTCGCTTAACCAGGCGAAGTTTATTAAGCCAACAGAGTTCTTGTTTTCTGCCACATAATTGATAGTTTCGATAGAAGACCTTAAGATGCTGCAGTTCGGGGAGAGTTTGGATCCTTTCAAAACGGAATCGAGCATGTAGTGCACAACCGCTGAGTTGTTCTGATCAAATACCGCCTGTAGGTTTAAAGACCTTCCGGCAGAGTCCTTCAAATTTTTCCCTTCATTGGTCAGTAAGTCAACTACCTCATTTACAGATAAGCCTTTAAGTGGATTTTGAGAGTTGACAATAAGCGCAACAGCACTTACGGCCACCCGTGAATACTTGGGGGAATAATTCTTAGAGGCAAATGCTTTTGTTTCTTTTTCACTCAAGAGGCGCGATATAACTATGGCTTCACAACTGTCGTCGTATAGGGCTTGTACCGCTTCGCTTTCAGTGGAAGACTTTAAGCTCATATGAACTCTCGGATACAACACTTCGAACGTGTAGGCCTGATTTTTCAAATGAGGCTCCAGTCCCTCGTCGTAATAAACTTTAAGGTCACCGGAGGTTGGCGTGTTCTTTTCGTACTCAAGTATACCTGCTCCATCTGAACAGGAAGTTGCTAAAGCCCCGCAAGCAACTAGTAGCAACAGAAAATAGAATCGTAAAGATTGTTTAATCATCGCTTCTTGATTGTTTTAGTGTTTGATAAATTCTGATACCGCGGTATAAAGAGTAAGCGTATAGCATCAAAACAAAAAAAGTACGTTTTGTTCCGCTGATTTTGTCTACCAGAAAATCGGTAAAGGTTATGGCGATAGCCGCCGATCCTATTACCACGATCATTATGATGCCAAACCATATGGAAACGAGTTGTGATGTTTTCATGTTCAAACAAAAAAGCCACAACGTGTTAGGTTATGGCTTAAATTAAATATGCTTAATGAACTATTGAATTTTAAAGTTTACCGGGAGCGTAAAGTAACATTTTACAGCACGTCCTGTCATTTTACCAGGTTTCCATTTCGGCATGCTTTTCACAACGCGCACCGCTTCTTTATCACAATCAGGGCAACCAGGAACTCCCCTCACAATCTCAACATTGCTCACATCACCAGTTTCATTTACCACAAACTTCAGGAAACATTTTCCACTGATACCAGCTTCACGAGCCATAGCCGGATACTGGATATTATCGCGTAAATGTTTCATCATTGCAGCCGCACCACCTGGAAATTCAGGTTGTTCTTCAACAATAGTAAAGATTTCCGGAGCGGCTGGTTCTGCCGGGCCTGATACTTCAGTCGGTGGAGCAACAATATCCTTCTCTCCTTCCTGATCAACAGTACCAACGTTTGTTTCCTTTACTTCTTCCTGTAGCTTTTGGGGTTCTTCTTCAACCGCATCGTCTTTAATAACAGGAGGAATAAACTTCACCATCTCAACCATTGGTGGCGGTGGCGGCGGTGGCGGCGGTGGCGGTTGTTCTTCAACCGGTGGCGGCGGTGTTAAGTCGATTTGTTCAACTTTCAGAACCTCTTCCACTACTTCTTCCTTGGGCCTATCCACAAATTTTTTTGCGCCTAACAGCACGAGCGCAAAAGCAAACATGCCACCAACAATGTAGGTAACGCGCTTATTATAGTTTTTCCTCAGTTCGTAAGCGCCGTAATCCTGATTTCTGCCTTCAAAAACCAGTTCGTTGCGTTCGTCGAGGGTAACATTATTCCAACTTTTAAACATCTTATACCTCCTTCTTATGGATTAGCAGCCGGTGCGGCGGCTATACCCAATTTTTCGTTGATCAAGTCCAGTTCTGGTTTCAGAATGTCAACCATAACATACTTACCAACAACATTAATATTCAACTCATCAATAACGTCCACCACATTTTTGTAAGTGGCCTTGTCGTCGGTTTTAATCAGGTAAGTAAACGATTCCTTATCCGCCTTTACCTCTTTTACCATACGTTTATAAGTTGTGTCGGGCAGTTGATTGTTTTTGTGTTTTGCATCGAGAGCCCTGATTCTGTCCTGCATCTCTTTGTTTTTATCAAGAAGAAACTTGTGCAGGCTGCTTTGAGAAAAATTCAATTCGGATAAAGTTGTTTTTTTTCCTTTATCGTCATCAGCAGCCCTGAACTGGCCTTCGTAATAAAAAATCCTGTCATCTTGAGAAAGTAAAAAAGTAATACCTTTTTTAATCTCAGATGGTTTTTGATCGGGTGGAGGAGGGGCCGGAAAAGTAAGTTCCATAGATTTTGGCTTGCTAAACGTTGCCGTTAAAACGAAAAACGTCAACAAGAGGAAAGCCAAGTCAACCATGGGCGTCATGTCGATACGCGTCGATTGTTTCTTCGCTCTTTTCTTACCGCCTTTCTTACCGCCACCGCCGCCTTCTTGTATCTCTGCCATTTTAAAATGCTATTTTTTGCTTGGATTGATGACGGTTCCGCCACCCTCCAGACTGGTGATTAAATTAAACTGATAGATCTTAAGATCTGTGAATTGCTTCACAACATCTCTTACAAAAATGTATTTGGTTTTTGCAGCGGCTTTAATAGCATAACGAGGCTTCTCCGCATTAAACTCCTGGCCCTGCTCTGCAGCGTCTGCTTTTGCGGCGTTATACGTTTCTACGGCTTTTTTGCCCCCGATAGCAATCCAGTCTTTTAACTGATTGTTAGGAGTGATGGTATCAAGAGGAACGCCGATTTTTCTTCCATCCTTCGGCTTAAAGACTTTGCGCTCCTCTTCCTTCGCATCAATGTACGCAGGAAGATCTTTTATATCTACGCCAAAACTAGACAAACCGCTGAATTTTTTAATCTGTTCTTCAGTAAATCCTACTTTATACTTAGCTGCCATTTCTCGCAACGCATCCATTTTCGCAGTGGTATTGCTTATGCCAAAATACGCTCGCCCCTTATCATCAATTGTTACCATGATATGATTATCGGGCAACGCTACCTCTCCAATAGAAGACGGAGGATCAACAACTACAGGTTCAGCCATACGGAATGATGCCGTAAGCATGAAGAAAGTAACAAGCAGGAAAGCCAGATCCACCATGGGTGTCATGTCTAGTGCCGGGGCACCGCCTTTTGATGGTTTCTTTGACATTTCTTTCTGTTTTTTTAATTAAGATGAATACTATAAATAAATTCCATAAATAATTATGGATTATTT
>JAEUTM010000443.1 GCA_016788025.1 Bacteroidia bacterium | reverse complement strand
CAAATAAAACCCCAGCCTCCAGGTATTGTTGCTGAATAAATTTAATGTGGGCCTGTTTTAGCAATTTAAGATCAGGTTCTTTTAAACCAATACTGGCATTTTCAAATAAAAATTCATCGGCCTGGGAAAAACAATTCGCGTTAAGGACTACGGTAAAAAAAACACATAGGAAAAAGTGTTTTGGAACGTTAAGGATTCTAAATGTCATAGTTGTGTGTATAGATGGTCTAAATTATTTGGTGTACGATTGCAAAAAGCCCTATTCAGGAATAAGTTGTTAAAAGGAGAATCTTAATATGTTCGACGAAACGATAAAAATTAACGATTAATTACTATAAAAAGCCGACAAATTTACTATATTTATAATAAACAGACCAATTCGGTGTTGTGGGGTAACAAGAAATAAATCCTAAACTCATTAAGGATACAACAAGTCACATACAACCTGTTACAAACTAAAATTTGAATTTTGATCCCGCTTATATTAAATTAGTTTCACCCAAATCGAATAGATGAAAGAACTCCGGGCAATTTTTATTCTCTTTATTGCCATTCTCTCTTATAATTCTCAGGCTCAAAATTGCCTTAACGATGGCTTTGAATCCATGAGCCCGGGAGCTTACTCGGCAGGAAATTCAGTGCCCGGGGTGGAGTCTTACAAGTTATCCCTCCGCGAGCAATTGTACTAATCCATTACCCTGGACAAGTGGTGCTAATCTTTTTTCCATAGTACAAACACCTCTTTTTAATTGGCTTCCTGGCACATTTGATGTTCCACTTAGCATTTCCCATTCTCCTCTCGGCGGAACACTCGTTGCACAGATGAACAATTTTTTTGTGACAGGCAATGTTGTTCGTATCAGTAAAAACATATCTGTCACCAACTCCAATTCTATTTATCAATTTGCCTATGCGGGTTTATGGGATTCTTATTACCATTCGTGTTGTGAAAAAGCAAAATTTTCGATTCGAGTATTCGATTGCGGCAATATTTCCCTATCTTGTCTTGAGCTAGACTTGTCTCCAGGATGCGCTTTTCAAAACAAGGGTGAAACTTTAAAAACCGGCGTGTATGTTTATCTTCTTGACTACAAAGGTCCCAACGGAAAAAATAATAAAAGAACAGGTCATGTTAACCTAAGCAGGTAATGTAATTAGCCCACATGACGGCTTTTAAATTTTGTAAATCTTGGTTTTCTAACTCAAAACTTTTTGCAAATGTCCCATTTTTTCCCCATTTTTGTTTGGTACTCGCTTACAACCGTTATACTTAAGTTATATTAATTAATAATGATTGCTACACCGATACACTTTATTGATCCCAATAAGGATAAGGCCAAGTTTTTTTCAACACTTAGACAAAGAGTAGACGCCTATTTTAAAGAAAACAAGATCTCAAAACACTGTAATTCGGCTATGATTGTTAAAACAGTGGCTTTAATGGGAATGTATCTTCTTCCATTTGTTGCTGTATTAATTTTCACAATGCCCTCATGGCTCAACCTGGTGCTTTGGAGCATTATGGGTTTTGGCCTGGCCGGAGTTGGCATGAGCATTATGCACGATGCCTGCCATGGAGCTTACTCCTCGAGCCATAAAGTGAACCAGATCCTGGGTTACTCGTTAAATATGATTGGTGGCACCGTTTTTAACTGGAAACTTCAGCATAATCTTTTGCATCACACCTACACTAATATTGCGACACACGACCAGGATATAAAAGACAAAGTAATTTTACGTTTTTCCCCACATACTGAAGTTAAATGGTATCATCGCCTGCAGGTTTCTTACGCTATTTTATTTTATGGCCTGACAACTATTTATTGGTTGCTGCTTAAAGACTTTACGCAATTTGCGGACTTTAAAAAGAAGGGGCTGGTAAAACAACATAAGAGGGAAACCAGGATGCTTCTTGCAAAAATGATTGCCTGCAAAGTGGTATATTGTTTTGTATTTGTTGCAATGCCTATTTTATTTTTTAATGTGTCTGCGGGAAGAGTATTTTCCGGCTTTTTATTAATGCATTTTATTGCCGGCGTAACACTTACTGTTATTTTCCAGCTAGCGCATACCGTAGAAGGCACCACGCATCCACTGCCGGTAAACGGAACCATTGAAAACAACTGGGCCATCCACCAGATGAATACCACTGTTAATTTTTCGAGAGACAATAAAATTATTTCATGGTATGTAGGCGGATTAAATTACCAGGTTGAACATCACCTGTTTCCAACCATATGCCACGTGCACTATCCACAAATTTCGCATATCGTTAAAGCAACCGCTGAAGAGTTCGGCATTCCTTATCTCGAAAACAAGACCTTTGGACGTGCTATCGGTTCACATATAAATACGATGATCCGTTTTGGAAAATTACCTGATCTTAACGAGGTGCTTGCCTAATCGTTGGGTTCAATATGGATAAACACATCGGCAAGCTGAATCAGTTTTTTAATCAGATGATCTTTTAAAGCGTGGGCAATGATGTGTCCTTGTTTCACACTGAGACTTCCGTCAACGATCACATGCAAATCAATAAAATAATTCATTCCTACTTTCCTGATCCTGCATTTTTCGGTGTCTATCACCCCTTCTACTTCCTTCGAAAGTTTACGGATTTCCATTTCAAGCTCGTCGTATAATTGTTCGTCCATAATCTCGCCTAAAGCAGGTCTAAAGATCTGGTAACTGTTATAAAGAATCACGAAGGACCCGAATAAGGCTGCCCAGTCATCTGCTGCTTCATAACCTTTGCCCATGAACAAAGCAATGCTGATTCCCACAAACGCAGCCAGGGATGTGATGGCATCACTTCTATGGTGCCAGGCATCTGCTTTTAGCGAAGAACTTTCCGTTTCCTTGCTTTTTTTATTTACGGTTCGGTAGAATATTTCTTTTACAAGAATAATTACAGCCAGTACAATAAGTGTAAATGGTTTTGGGAGATCATGTGGAACAAGGATGTGGTTAATACTCTCCACAGCTATCACAACCGCAGAAACCACCAGGAATACAACCACCAGGAAGGTGATCAAAGGTTCCGCCCTGCCGTGACCGTAAGGATGGTTTTGATCAGCAGGACGACTAGCGTATTTCAAGCCAAACAAAAGCAACAAGGATGAAAACACATCTGAAGCAGATTCTATTGCATCAGCAATAAGCGCGTAGGAATTTCCGAAAAAACCAGCGAGACCTTTCACCATTACGAGCAGCAAATTTCCGAAAATACCGAGATACACGGTTTTGATTGCTTTCTCTGTTCTCTCCATTTGTATTCAGCATCAAATATATAATATTCCCTGCCCAAAGGGCTTGTTAATCTCCATCTTTTTATGGTAATTTACTTTAGAAACGCTAACATGGCCAACACCTATCACACGCACCTTAACAAGGTGAGTTTTGCCGGACTGTTACTTACTATCGGTATTATTTATGGAGGAATCGGCACTTCACCCCTCTATGTAATGAGTGCGGTTGTTGGAAATGATGTTATCAATGCCTCTTTTGTCCGCGGCAGTCTTTCTGCAATTTTCTGGACGCTCACTCTTCAGACAACTGTAAAATATATCATTCTTACTTTGCGGGCCGACAATAAGGGCGAAGGAGGAATTTTTGCACTTTACGCTCTTGTGAGGCGTAGTCGTTTTAAATGGCTGCTGGTTCCGGCGGTAATTGGTGGAAGCGCGCTCCTTGCAGATGGTGTAATTTCTCCTTCTATTTCTATCAGTGCAGCGGTAGAAGGAATTCGTTTTTTTAGCACAAGAGTCAACACTGTTCCAATCGTTATTGTGATCCTGGTTGTTTTGTTTCTCCTGCAACAATTCGATTCAGGTTTTGTTGGCAAATTGTTCGGACCATTTATGACCGTTTGGTTTCTGATGCTTGGCGCTTTAGGCTTGTATCAGCTTAGCCAGAATTGGTCTGTATTGTCTGCTCTTAATCCATATTACAGTTACGACCTCCTCATCAATCACCCTGAAGGCTTTCTCATCTTTGGAGCCGTGTTTCTTTGCACAAGTGGTGCCGAAACACTGTATTCCGATCTTGGTTTATCCGGGAAAAAGAACATTCGTGTCTCATGGATCTTTGTAAAAACAGCTTTGGTTCTGAATTATTTTGGTCAGGGTGCCTGGCTGATTGCAAACGAAGGCAAAAAACTGGAGTCCTTTCGTACCGGAAATCCTTTTTATGACATGATGCCTGAAAGTTTTGTTCCTTACGGTATCGTTATTGCAACGCTAGCTACCATCATAGCATCCGAAGCGCTCATCGGAAGTGGTTTTACTTTAATTAATGAAGCCATTCGTCTGAATCTTTGGCCTAAAGTAAGAGTAAAACACACTTCGGCGCTAAAAGGCGAATTGTACATCCCCTCTATTAACTGGATCATGATGTTTGGGTGTGTGGGGCTTGTGCTGTATTTTAAACGCTCGGCGAATATGCAGCACGCTTATGGTCTGGCGATTGCTCTTGCCATGTTGATGACAACCACACTTCTTAATTTTTACATGCATCTGAAGCGTTACAATCAATACTTTATTTATTTTATCATCACTTTTTTCGGTGTGATGGAAGTGACATTTATCGCAGGCAACCTCACAAAATTTACACATGGCGGCTGGATCACCGTTTTAATTGCGCTTGTTCTCATTTTTGTTATCACCATTTGGCACCTGGCTAAAAAGATCCGTAAACGTTATGTGGAGATGGTAAAATTATCAGATCATCAAAACAAACTCATCGATCTGAGTCATGATGAATCCTTAACAAAGTATGCAACTCACCTGGTGTATATGACCAGCGCGAACAACCCCGAAGAAATAGAAGCCAAGATCATTTATTCCATTCTTCAGAAAAGGCCAAAAAGAGCGGATATTTATTGGTTCATTCACGTAGATGTAACCGATGAACCTTACCAGATGGAATACAAAGTTAAACACGTCGCTGTGGATGATATTATCCGTGTTGATTTCAGGCTCGGTTTCCGCGTTGAACCGAAAGTGAATTTACTCTTCAGAAAAGTGG
>JAEUTM010000409.1 GCA_016788025.1 Bacteroidia bacterium | reverse complement strand
TCATTCTGCCGACCTCTTATTTCAGCGTGAAGGGAAACTCCTGATTTCTCACAGGTTAAAACATCGTCCTTCCAGCGCTTTAAATTACCAACAAAACAACGCCACTGTACTGAACTTTTCTTTAGCATTTGCTGAGAAGGGTCCTGGCTTCCGTCATCTGGCCCAAGACAAAATATTTCGATGTCTTGTTTTTTTGCGCTTAAAAAATGAAGTCTCGCATTTACAACACGTGTTGTATTAAATACCAGAGTTGTATCTGAACTTAAATACTTTGAGATTTCCCTGAATCTATCTTCACTTATCTGTCCGTTTTGAAATACCAATAGTTTTGATTGGTCCCTGTTTGCAAGCGGATACTGTGCTATCTTTTCCTGTGGAAGATTGTAGGTGTAATCCAGTATAGAAATATCGGCGGGATTGTGCACGTTAAGATTGTATATTCATCAGGCGAAGCACCTTATCAATATCCTCGGGCGTGTCTACACAGTGACTGTCAAAATTTGTCTCAACACATTTTATCCTATAGCCATGCTCTAGCCACCTCAATTGCTCAAGCGACTCGGCTTTCTCGAGTAAAGATGGTTTTAGCCGTGTAATTTTTTCGAGTATATCAACCCGGTATGCATACATTCCCACATGACGATAATAATCAAAGTGTTTATGCCATTCTTTCTGGTCGGCATTTTTAATAAAGGGAATAACATTCCTGCTAAAATAAAGCGCTTCGTTGTTGCTGGAAAGAGCAATCTTAACTTCACCCATATCAAATAACACAGAGTGATCATTGCATTTTATCATCTGGGTTGCAATTTCTATATCACCACTGCAAACTTTCACAAGCGAATCAATCTGCTCCGGATCCAGAAAAGGTTCGTCCCCCTGTACATTTAACACATAATCGTATTTTTTTCCGTGGAGTATATAGGCTTCAAAACAACGGTCAGTACCGCTTGGATGCTCTGGTTTTGTAATAACAAATGCCGCTCCTATTTCTTTACAGTGTTTTGCTATACGCTCATCGTCAGTAGCTACAATTACTTCGTTCAGTAGTTTCGACTTACGGGACTGCTCGTAAACCCTTTGTAGCATGGTTTTTCCTTTTATCATTGCAAGGGGCTTTCCCGGAAAGCGGGTGGAAGCATAACGTGCAGGAATAATGCCGAGAATAGACGTCATAAAAAATATAAAATCCCTGAAAATTGGGACGCGGGACAAAAATAACTAAAAACTATTATCTATTTTTGTTTCAGCTTGAGATACTTTACGGGCATCATAATACTTCTACTGTTCCTGCTTAATTCATCTTTCAGGAATTCCGCTCCGTCTGACATTAAACCGGGTCACATTCTTCACCAGATGTACGACTCCATTAAAAATATCCGGACCCTGCACCAGAAAATATCAGCACTCGAACGGATCGACAAACAGTTCGTTTCCGCCACCTCAGAAATAAAACTACAAACCCATCCGAGAAAACTTTATTTCATTAATCGTTCTAAAAAACTGGAAATATTATACAACAGTGATTTATACGGTAACAAAGCGGTTGTAAAACCACACGTATTTCCTTATGTCACTCTAACGCTGGATCCAAGTGGCAACATAATGCGCAAAAACCAGCATTATACAATCAATGAACTGGGTTACGACTTTATCGGTAAATCCATCGCTCTAACACTTGCAAAAGACAAGGAGGGACTTGCAAATTTCACCTATCATGGTAAGGTTCCCAAGAACGGCTACAACTGTCATTTTCTCGAATACGAAAACAAAAGTTATGGCTATACAAATTATACGGTCGGCGCTAAAGAAACAGCCAGTATAATTGCTTACAAATTATGTGTGAATGATTATTTACTTCGCCACAAGAATGATCTCCTGAATGAATTTGGCTTTTTGAAAAAGGGAACGGTACTTAAAGTGCCTACATTATATTGCCGGCGCGCCATTATTTTTGTGGATGAAAAAATGATGCTGCCTGTTGCACTAAGTTTGTATGATGAGCTTGGTCTTTTCGAGAGTTACGAATACACCCATATCGAGATCAATAAACCTATTAAGGCGGAAGAGTTTACCAAAGAATATAAAGACTACCATTTTTAATTCTTAAAGCTCTTTCATAAGAACTTCATATAAACGAATCATTCCGGCAATGTCTTTTTTATGCACCTTTTCATCCGGGGTGTGAACGTTTTCTTCAGCAGCGCCGATAAAACACCAATCCCAGGGATAAGCGGCCATCTGTAGTTCTTTTCCGTCGCTTCCACCACTTCCCTCCACTTCCAACTGGTAAGCACATTTATTTTTATCAGCAATACGTATAATCTGGTTAACAAAACTTCGTCTTGGAATTAGACTGTCTCGCATGCTGATTACCGGACCCTTCGCATAATGCACCCCATCTGAAATCCAGGATATGTCTGAAATTAATCCCTGCCTTACTTTGTATTTTTCCAGCAAAAATTTTTGTAGATAGGCTACGCTTCCTCCACCGTGCTCTTCCCAGGTGCTGAAAACAATAGCACCATTCTCGAGTGTTTCAGCCACTTTCAACGCCGAATATACACCCAGCCGGTTGTCCATGTAACAACATTGTACAAAGTCTTTGTCTTCACGCCAATTGGCCTTGTATACCAATTCAGTACCGCGATCAAAATTGCGTTTACCTTTGTATTCGAGAGTTTTGTAACCCGTTTTTTTATTTTGTTTTACATGTAAGGTAACATCCTGCTTTCCTTTGCTATCTGTTCCGGTAAGATGAAAACCTGATTCTGTTACCGGACCGCCAATTTTAACGAGTTGTTTTCCATATCTCACAGTAAAACCAATACTATCCATATGTGCAAAGATGGCCGTACGTGGTTTTCCGAAAATTAATATGATATTGTCCTGAAAACCATCTCCCTTAATAATTTTTGGCTCTACCTTCCATTTATTTTTATGTTTCATGATATAGTGTAGCAAAAATTCCTTCATCGCAACTTCGTTCCCGCTTGGCGCATGAATGGCACACATGTTTTTTAGAAGTTCTAAATCGTTAGGTTTTATATTCTTCTTCATATTCAGATTGTACGTTTAAATTCAAGTTTGGCTTTATAAATGTTTTGGAACTTGGTTTCCATCTGCTCCGA
>JAEUTM010000514.1 GCA_016788025.1 Bacteroidia bacterium | reverse complement strand
AACTGCCAAAATTTTACCTTTACAGACAATCCTATAAATTATTCTATTTCTTCTTATTGTTCAAATACAAGTATGCCCACAGGGGGAACTAACGCCAGGCCGGGGCAAGCGACCGGTATCATTGATGGCGGGAAGAATGAGGTCGGTATGAAGGTAACACCCAATCCAGTAAATGATAAGTTTGACCTGAGGTATAATTTTATTGGAAATGGAGACCTTGTGATTGAACTCTATAACTCAACCGGCCAACAAGTAGAGCATCTTTCGACCGATTTGTATGAATCTGGAGAAAAGCAAATGAGTATTGATATATCCAATCTGGATTTACAAGGCGGAATTTATTTTTTGCGCGCTTCAGCTAATGGCACAGTTTACCAAACTAAAATAATTTACGACAAACCTTAAGGTAAAGACTTAAAAAAAGCCGTCAAAGGACTTTACTTTCGGTTAAGTTTTAAAAATTTAATTTAAGCCCCTGTTCCTAGTGAATAGGGGCTTTAAATGTGGAAGAATAGCTCAGAAGCGTTCGCAGTCATCTATCCCCGTTTTAAAATAGTTATAAAAACGTTTTTTAGCAAGTGGTCTTCTATACGACTTGTGTTTGGAGATTTTTTTTACGCTTCTGAATCTGAGCAAATGTGACTTACTGTACGAAGAAATCCGTTTTTTTTCCGGGTTTGAAGTTTTTGAAGTAAGCATCTTTTTTGAAATATGCGATTCGTGCTCCATATCAGCCTGTTTTTGATACAAGCGACAGGAACAATCCGGATTTGCAGGATTTTTTAAGGATTTTCTTTTCTCTAATGATGCCAACTTTTCAAAAGGTTTGCAAGATATAAGCATTAAAAAACAAAAAGCAGGCACAAGAATCAATGTCCTATGCCTGCTAAAATTATTGAGGATTGTTATCAATTTATTGATGTGAGTTGTTTGCTTTTTTTACGGTAACTTTTTCCAATGCACTCCAGGTTTTGAATTCGTTTGTGTAGTATAAATAAGCCGATGAAGCAGGAGCGTCATATTCACCTGGAATTTCCGCTTTCAAATCAAGCTTAATTTCCTTAATCGCTCCGGGGGCAAGTCCCCGATAATAAAAGGCCACATTGTTTCCTTTGATTTCATAATAGTCGAAAACTTTTTTTTCCTGGAGCTCTTTTAGTTGCCACGGCTGAACACTGAGGCCGGCAGGAATGCCAATGATAGCCATAGTGCTTGGCACCTCTACATTTCTTCGGTTTGAGATACTCGCGGTTAGCCTTGTTGTTTCTCCAACGCTGAGTGTTTGCGACGAGAGTTTGGTGCTGAGCCCTATGCTGCAATCTTTATCACTGTTAGGCAGGGATGTACTCCAGTTAACTGAGATGGAGTACGGGAGGGGGTTTTTTACACCAAGGTATTTCACTTTCACATGATGTACACCCTCTCCTTTAATGTGCTGTTCAAGACCCTCGAGGTTAATTGTTCCCTGATCTCCGTCCTTGTAGGAACGCTCAGCAACTTTTTTATCATCAATATAAATAACAACTGTTCCGCTTTCCGAAGCACGTTTAGTGAATTTAGCGTAAGTGGTCAATGCTTTCAAAGCAAGAATGGTGCCCTGTGTTGAGCTGAAGGCTCCTGATCCGCTCCGTGAACTTACAAGGTACTGAACCGCTTGCGACAGAGATTTCATGTTTTTGTCGCTTGATTTCAAAATGGCCATGATTGTGAGTGCAGTTGTTTCAATGCTTAAAGAACTTCCCTGGGAATAGGTAATGGAGTGCGAAGATCCCGTAAAGCTTCCGTTTTCAGCTTGTTTTGATAAAAGAACTTTCAGGATTTCGTTGCCTTTATTGTTTTCTTTAATCGAAAATGCTGAATTTGCAGCCATTGCCAGTAAGTAGGCGTCTTTGCTTTCGAGCGCTTTTGCAAAGGATGTTTCAAATTCTTTTTTCAGATCGCTATAGCCTGCTTCTGTAAGAGCGTATACAATATAGCCGTTCATCACATCATCGCTGATTCGTCCAAAATCATGTAATGCCCTTTGTTCTCTTTGGAATCCGCCTTTACCATCTTTGTGATTTAGAAGCCATGTAGCCGTGCGGTCAAGCATTTTTTGGTCGACAGCCTGGCCTGCCTTTTGCATATCAACAAACTCCATAATACCGTATGCTGTTAAACCTTCATGTGCGGGACTTGCTCCAAACCATTCGTATCCGCGATTCGGGGTTTCAAAAGTGGTGAGCCTTTTATATCCACGGTTTAAAAGATCATTCGCCCTTGCGAGACTGCGATCATCCTTGCTGTCTGTGCTTTTCAGGTAATCCAGTACCATTGCGTTGGGATAAGCCGTACACGATGTCTGTTCAAAACAACCATAAGGTTCCTGCAAAATCCCTTCCACTCCTTTCATAAGATCAGACACAACATTTGGAAATGCTGTAAAGGATGCTTTAAGAGAGCCGGCAACCTGGTGATGAATTGTGAAACTGTATTCTCTTTCCATATCCTGAGATGAAAAAGAAGTTTTTACCGGAAAGCCTTTAGGAACAATCTTCATCTTCTGACTAAATGCGTCACTTAACCCGCATGAATTAAAACTCACAACAAAATCACCTTCGCCGATTTTTTCTGATATTTTATAATCCAGGTAAACGGTTTTGCTTTTTCCTGGCATAATGGTTTGCAAGCTTGGGGTTGCGACTACTCCAATAAAACCTTCCGGAGTTTTTACGGTCAGCTGCCCACCCAGCGGACCGTTCGTATTGTTTTTAAGAGTGAGTGGAATCGAAAGAAGATCTTCTGTAGCTACTTCTACAGGAATTTTAGTGGTCATGGAAAAAGGAAGCTGTGTGAAAAATGTTTCTTCAACGCGTCCGACATCCCCATTAGTATTTATACCTTCTACAGTTGTTCTGAAAGATGTAATGTCGTCGGAAGTATAAAATTCAATTGTTTTTTTACCCGAAAATCCTATCTCTACATTTGAATTCCAGTAAATAGTATTGCGAAAATCTGTTCTAAGCTCTACGTTCGTTGAATTTTCATAGGTAGGTATTGGAAACTGGCGAGCACGGTAATATTTAGATCCCTGCGCAATATCATCAATACCTATATTTTTGACATTCCTGGCGAATCCCGCCGAACGCGCGTCAACGATTTCAATTTCTCCAAGGTTTACCTCTTCTTTTGCAGGAGCGGCCTCCATTTTGTCCGCTGTTTTTTCTTCCACCTTTTTTTTAGGAGAAGGTTTGGCGGCTTTAAGATCTTTTTTAATGTCTTCCATCGCGAGTACCGGAGCGGCCTCTACGGCCATTGCTTCCTCTGGGGCGTTTACCATGAGATCTCTTTCAGCAAAAACTTCAGGTTTTGCTCCGGCACCAGATTTCGCACGATTTCTCGAATAATAAGGTCGGCCTTGTTTATAAAGATATACGGAGAGATCCTGGTTATACTCGTTGATGTATTGCACTTGTGGAAAATAACCGTCAGCGCTAAAGGTTAAATTTTGCGGTTCTGAAAGATCGATTCCAGTAATCTTAAAGCTGCCATTTTCACTTACAGGGAATTCTTTTCCGGTAGAACTTTTAATCTTAATATTCTTGGGCACATTGTTATTGTCATTACCAAACACTTGTCCACCCAGTACCGCTTTTTGTCCCATGTAGGAAAGAACCGGTAAGTCCTCTTCAAGTAATTTCTCCCAGGTAAATCGTCTCCAGCCTGAAGTCAAAAGCAGGTAGTCGAGAGCCTGATCGGCTTTGTTTTCTTTTTTATCAAAATAGAATGAAGGCTCTTCAACTTTTTCTTTGAGATCTTGTTGCAGCAATAATTCCGACATAATATTTCCCGATTTATCGTCGGCGAAAGAAAGAAGCTGGTCGTTTACAACCGATACACAAAGATTTGCAGGCATGGGAAGTCCCCTCTCGTCTTTTACCGTTAAGGTCATTTTTACCTTTTCGCGTGGTAAGTACTTTTCTTTTTCTGTTGACACTGAAATATTAAGTTGTTTGTTTTTATTTACAAACACCAGTCTTTCAGCACGGGCAATTCCTTTCGAATCGAATAGTGTAATTTGAGAAACGCCTGCAGGAAATTGCTCTGTAGAAAAACTGAACTGTGATTTTCCATCAATAGGCCTAACGATGGTTGAATAATAAATTTTACCACGCACCTGCGCTACAATGGCCATTTCGTCATTCTCTGTGCTGTTAATATTTAGCCCAAGCTCTCCTGCTTTACTATTTTCCACGTTCATTACGTAACCTCGATCAAATGTTTCAGGAAGTTTGTAGACCTCAGTGATGCCTTCTGGTTTTGTGATTTTTGCAACATATCTCTCTCCTTTTAGTGGCTTAAAGTTGAAGGCCCCCATACCCTGGTGAAAACTTGAAAAACTTGCGACGACGAAACCTTTGCTATCGGTTACAATACCTTCTATATCTGCTGGTTTGCCAAACTCGTTCAACGCTTTGAAAGCAACTTTGCTGTCGATGTTGCTAACAAGGTCGCCACCTTCGGGAAAAAAGTCGAGACTAATGTT
>JAEUTM010000380.1 GCA_016788025.1 Bacteroidia bacterium | reverse complement strand
GAATACAATCTGAATTTATCAAGGCGTTTCAATCCGAAATTTTCCACCGGAATTTTAAGTCATACCAGCTTTAATCCCCTTGCTCAGGATCTTAATGGCGATGGTTTGGCCGATATTCCTACGGGAAAACAATACAATTTTATGAATAAATACTCCATTAATACAGGTAAAGGATTCGAGGCGCAAATTGGCGGTGGGTATTTGAAAGATGAGAGAGATGGTGGTCAGTTCAAACACACAGTAAAGAATTACGCTGACACTACTCCACTTTACAAGATTGGGATTCTGAATGAAAAATGGGAAGTATACAGCAAAACAGGTTTTGTGTTTCGCAAGAAACCCGGCACAAGCATGGGGCTTCAACTCTCCTATCTGAATCATGATCAACATAATTTCTATGGGAATAACCATTATATCGGATTGCAAAGAACCTTTTACGCAAATTATATTTTCCAGGGAATCCTGGGGACGACCGATAATACCTACAAGGTAGGAGCCAGTTTTATGAACGATGATGTAAACGAATCCTTTAATTTATATCGGTATAAACGCCTCGAACAAGTAGGTGGTGCCTTTGTTGAGTTTGCAAAAAACTACAAGGATAAGTTGAACCTGGTAGCTGGTTTGCGCGCAGATCAGCATAACTACTATGGTTTATTTTTTACTCCGCGCTTACATGTGCGTTATGCGTTTAGGCCAAATACCATCCTGCGTTTCAGTGGAGGGAGGGCACTCAGAACTGCCAATATCTTTACAGATAATTCTTACCTGATGGCCAGCTCAAGGCAATGGATTATCGAAAGTTCGGATCTTAACATGCCTTATGGCTTAAAACCAGAAATTGGCTGGAATTACGGCTTTAACTTCACGCAGAAATTTAAGGTTAACTACCGTGATGCCTATGTTACGCTGGATGTTTACCGGACAGATTTTGAAAACCAGGTAGTAACCGATGTTGACGCAAACACGCAAGAAGTGCATATTTACAACTTAAACGGCCCCTCCTACTCTAATACGTTGCAATTCGAGTTTAACATGGAACCGCGAAAACGTTTCTTTGTGAAAACAGCCTATCGTTATGTGGACACAAAGGTTAACTACAAGCAGGGATTGTTACAAAAGGCAATGGTTTCTGCACACAGGGCCTTCATCAATTTCAGTTACGAAACAAAAAACAGCCACTGGCAATTTGATTTTACAACGCAATACAACGGTTCAAAACGTTTACCGAATACGGAAACGAATCCGACCGAATATCAACGTGAAAACTATTCGCCAGCCTATTTTAACGTGTTGGGTCAGATTACGTACCTGACGAAAATAAAATCGGCTGACTTTCATGTTTATCTTGGAGTAGAAAACTTGTTGAACTACAAACAGAACAATCCTGTAGTGGCCAGTGATGCGCCGTTTAGTCCTTACTTCGATGCAAGCATGGTGTGGGGGCCGGTTTATGGCCGTATGCTTTATGCTGGTTTACGTCTGAAAATAAAATAAATCGATCGGAGAGATGAATGTGTCTCTCCGGTTTTTCTTCAGCGAAATATCACAAACAAAACAATTGGCGACAGTGTAATGAGGATGTAGAATATCAAAACCAACAAGCGCTTGAACCAGTTAAGATCCTGTTTTAGATTTACCTGGAGAACCGAATTCACATGCTGTACAAACAATGCTTCAAGATGGCTGTATTGATATTGACCTGCAATAATTCCGGCATATTTTTTGGGAAAAGAGAAGATTAAACAATCCCTGATTAGCCAATAGTTCTTGTCGGTTAAATCAGCATATTCTACATGATAGTCTATCTTTTCCTGCTTCAGGTAATCTCGTATTTTCTGATGTTTGTTTTCATTATAAATCTCAAAACCAATTAATACCGGAATGATCAGAAGGATAAAACTTTGAACAACGAAGCAAATACACACGAGAGCAATTATTGAAGCAATACCGAATGCGATACGTATAGCATAATTCTCTTTAAAGAACAAAGTTTCGACCAAGCGTCCACCGTCGAGAGGATGAAAAGGCAAACAGTTTAATAAATTAATGATCAGAAATGAATTACTCAACATGGTAATGGTTTCATTGTGCAGTCCTCTGTTGTATAAATAAAGAAGCGTTCCAATGATAATTCCGGGAACAGGACCACCAAGTATGATAAGACTTAACTGCCATTGGGAAACCTGTTGTTTTTTACCTGAAGTGAAAGCTCCAAGCAAGGGAACGATGAAGATTTTTACATTACTGTAGTGAAACAACTTCATAAACGCAAAATGCCCTAATTCGTGAACAATAATTACCAGCAATATTGCGGCTATGTAGGTAACGTTTTGATCGAAAATGATGTAGAACAGCCCTGCATATACAAGCAAACTGATAAGAGAACGCGTGAGTGCATTCTGGCTGCGTTCCATAACCACCGGCTTGGGCGGAAATTCTCCGCTAAATGTTTGCTGTTGCTGTTCTTCGGGGTTAAATGGATCCACTTATACTTTGTTTCTTATTGAATAAATGAAATAAAAGGTATACACTGCTCGCAAAAAGGAAAAAAGCACCTGTTTGATGAAGAGCACCCATTATTACGGGTACGTTGTAAAGCAAAGTTAATACTCCCAAGGCAAATTGAACCGTTACACCATATATTAAAAGCGTTATTCCCAGGTTCTGCTGTTTGTTAAGTTGTAATTTATTCGATCGGTACCAAATGACACATATCAGCAGCACTACTACAAGAGCAATAGTTCTGTGCATAAATTGTATACCGCTTGGATTTTCAAGAATATTCTCAAAAAAGCCATCCTTCATTGTTACCTGCTCTGGAATCCAGTCCTCACCCATTTTTGGCCAGGTATTAAAAATATGGCCAGGTCTGATCTTGGTATTGTCACCTTCGGCATAACCAGCGGTAAATGCTCCATAAACAATTTGAAGGATCAGAACCAAAAAGAAAACCACAACACTAAGTCTCAGGTTTTTTCCTTCAGACTCCTGTACATTTTCTTTGGGATGCATTAAACGCAATGCAAACCAGAATGTAAAAGCAAACAGTGTAAAGGCGCTCATTAAATGGGTAGCTAAACGGTAATGGCTTACAGCAGGTTGTTTCTGTAAACCGCTGTATACCATCCACCAACCTATAACGGCCTGCATGGCTCCCATAATAAAAAGAAGCACAAAACCAGGCCACATCTCCTTTTTAATCTTTTTGCGGATTAAAAAATAAACAAATCCTATCGCAAAAACGTACATCATTATCCGTCCAATCATACGATGAATGTACTCCCATAAAAAAATGGGTTTAAACTCCTCGAGTGTCATCTGGAAATTCACTTTTTGAAACTCAGGACTCTCCTGGTATTTGGCAAAACGTTCCTGCCACATGTTTTCGTTTAACGGAGGCATCGAACCCATAAAACTCCAATCGGTAATAGAAAGTCCGGAATGCGTCAGGCGGGTTAAACAACCTACTACAACCATTACATAGATTAAAAAACAACCAGAAAGAAGCCAGTAAATAACAGCTTTGTGAGGAGAACTTGAGATAGTGTTCATCGTAATTTGGCTGCGAAGTTAAGGGGAAAATGAATACCCTACAATCTAAAATATAAATAGATTAAGGTACCTCGTATGCCCCTGCGGTAACGTTGGCAGTATTACGACTCACGCCATTTATATCCTGGGGGAAAAGCTGAGCGTCCGCCTGTGCATCCGGACTGGTAAAGTTCTTTATCCGGGTTTCAGAGGACTTGGGTTCAAAATCATAGGCATCAATATCCTTGTATTCGAGGATGCTGGTTTTAGTGCCTTTCACGATATTCATAAATTTAGTAGCATCGGAAGTATTGGTACTTGTCTTAATCCAGCAACTGCTAAATGTGTATGTAACCGGGAACTGAGTGCTGGGTTTTATATCAAGTGTAAGCTCGTTATCCAGCTTTCCATCTATGATACAATTTCCAAAATAAGCAACCAGCGGAAGAGTCTGACCTTCGCTATAATTATTGATATTTAGTGTTGGTTTTTCCCGGGGTTTGTCTTTTTTCCAATAATTTGCGAAGGTACAATGATAAAACTCGTAATACCCGCCCAACAGGAAGTTAACACTGTGTTCCTGGCAATTACTTATTACATTGTTACCACCTATAATATTGTAATACAATCCATACAAACCCCACATGCTCATGTTCTGAATTTTGGTGTTTGTAATAGTCAGTTTTTTAAATTTGATCAGGTTCGTGTCCTGTCCAAATTGTTCTGCCTGCACGCCGATATAGCCGTTTTTAATAATGGCGTAATCGATCTTGTTAAATTCGCTGCCCTCATTTATCCAGATCCGGTCCCATTGCCCGGGATCATCCGCGAAATCCTTCTCTCTTCTCACACCCTGGAAAACAACCTCATTTCCTTTTTTACCCAAGACTTGTATTTGACCACCGGGTAATACCCAGATACCTGCTTTGTAATTCATGTAAACCTTGGTGCCTTCCGGAATTCTCAGATGCTGAGCAGAGTCCACTACCAAATAACCATATACAACATGAGGTTTATCATTTTTCCAGATATATTCTGAACCAACAAGCGTATAAGCCTGTGTGTGTTCGTTCACATAAGAATAGGCTAAGTAACTTCCATCTTTGAAATAAAGAGCATCTGAAGGCTTATGATAATATGCGTCCTGGCCCCATGCTTCCAGGTTAACCTTCTGCTCATTTCCATTTGTAATGAAAACTATCTGATCGCTGATAATCATCGGGGAGCTGGCATTGGTAGGATTTACATTTACCTGCACAAACACATAAATGCTATCATTACCTGCAATTTCGATATCGTCAAATGTGGTTCCTTTCGCCCCATCTACATTAATAATAAACGGAGAACTTTTACCACCAGCGAGGTAAATGGAAGATATCTTTATTTTTTGCTTGCCCGTGTTTCTTACCCGAAAATTTTGCGTGGCTGAGCCGATGCTAGTAAAAACTGTATCAAAAATCACTGAGTCCTGCGAGAACTGAACTACAGCATCCTGATCAGTATTAAACTTGTTTTTTTTACAGAACGTGAGATTGGTCAATACAAAAAGGCCAATCAGACCGGCCAATATTTTAATAATGAAGTTCACAGATAGTAAATATACAACGTAAGTATGACTTAGTTATTATAAAATCCCTTAAATAAAAAGGCCGGCTTTACGGGCCGGCCTCTAAAGAAACAACTAGTGTTTATTGAACAATTATTTTTTGTCCTGTTAATGATTTATTTTTTTCATCCACTATAAAATAAATCCCTTTAGCAAGGTCTGAAACTTGTACCTGGAAATTATTTGAAGACTGGAGTTCAAAATGGCGGATCACCTGACCGAGTTCATTAATCAACTGCACTTTCACATCTCTGTTAGAAACAATATTAAACTGACCGCTATTTGGGTTTGGATAAATACGCACCATGTCGGTATTGCCATCAAATTCCTCAATGCCCTGGCAACCATTGATCTTTAAGTAGAATATGGTATCGTTTTTACATCCATTTGCATCGGTGCCCACAACGGAATATGACACAGTGCCAACATTATTGTGACTAACAGTGATCGTTGCACCCGAATATGCTCCTCCGTTCCATGTGAAGGTATTTGCTCCGCTCGCAATAAGATTAACAGGTTCTCCCTTACATACAAAAGGCCTGGCCTGAGCAACCGTTACCGTAGGGTTGTAGAAAATACCAACCGAAGTGGTTTTAGACTCGATACAGGTGAGGTTTCCGTTATTAGCAAGTGTATTTGATTTTGCAGTAAGGGTATAAATTGTGAAAGCCGTAGGGTTTACAACAACACTCTGGCCTTGTGTATTTGGAATGCCAGGACCAGACCAGGTATAACTGGTGATTGCTCCGCTTGCTGGATTATTAACACTGCCTGTAAGTGTCATAGCGCCACCCAAACAGGTGTTTGTAGGACTCATGATTGAAATTGTAGGTGTATAAATACTAACAAGCACTGTTGTTGAGGTTGAGCAACCTGTAGATGTTAATGTGCCCGTAACATTGTAAACCATAGTACTTGCCGGATTTACCACAGTGGTATTTGTTGTCGCATTGTTTGCGCCAGCATCCCATTGATAAGAGTTAGCGCCAGATACGTTTAATGTTGTTGCTCCGTTTGAACAAACGAGGGTTTTTGTGGCCCACACGCTTAAGGTCGGTGCTGCGTTAACGATCACAACTTTTTGAACGGTTGTTGTACAGCCAACGCTATTGTCACCGGTAACAAAAAAGGCATACGCGCCTGCCGCAGGAAATGACGGTGTCAAAACCTGTCCATTCGTGGTTGAAGTAACCGGGTTGCTGGTCCATGTATAGTTATTAGCACCGGATGCTGTTAAAGTCGCGGATTCACCAAGGCAGATCGTGGTAGCTGTGGATACTACGCTAATAATAGGATTTGTATTGGTTTGAACGCTTACCACAGCCGTGTTAATACAGGTTCCATCGCTTGCAGCAACAGTGTAAGTGGTATTTACTGCAGGCATAACCACCGGATTAGAGGAAGAGGAAAAAGATGTAGTAGGAGCTGAAGAAGCATACCATTGGTAGGAAACACCTCCAAACGCGCCCAGGGATACTGTATTAGACGCACAAACAAGTGTAGGGCTTGCCGATGCAAATACGGGAGTTAAGGAATTTACCTGGATGGTAATTGGTTTCGTATCAAAACAGGTTGAGCTGTTTTTTGTTACGGAATAGGTTGTTGTTGTATTCGGTGTAACAACCAGGGTTGAATTTGTTCCCAGCGTAGATGTACCCGAAGTCCAGGTGTATCCACCAGTGGCACCAGTTGCGGTTAATGTAGCCGAATTTCCGATACACAATATCATAGTCGAACTTGTTGGGGCCAGGTTTGGGGTTTGAACAACCTGAACGCTTGTTACTGCAGTTGCGGTACAACCTAAGGCACTGGTACCTTTCGCAGTATAGGTATTGGTTACTGCAGGGGTAAAGCCTTGACCGTTCGTAACAGCTGGTCCGGCGATAGTGCTGGTTATTGTATTTGTAACACTGTTACCGGTTACGTTGATCGTAGTGGTATTTCCTGAACAGATCGAACCCGTGGCTGCAACAGCTCCAATTGTCGGTAAGGGATGAATAGAAACTGTAATAGCAGCAGTATTTGTTCCACATGCATTTGCACCACTAACTACGTAGGTCCCGGTACTTGTTGGAGCAAAGGATACGCCATTGCTGATGGTCATAGGACCACTCCAGGTATAACTTGTAGCGCCGCCACCAAAAAGGGCAACTGTTGCGCCGGGACAGATCCCGCCGGTTGTGTTGCTGCTCACTGCCGTAATAGTAGGTGTCTGATCAACAGTAACCGTAATGGCACTGTTAGCTACACAGCCGAAAGCATTGGTTGCGGATACAGAATATGTTTGATTTGACGTAGGATTAACGGACACGCCAACGCTGTTTGAAATAACATTGGTTGCGCTGCCTGTTGTCCAGGTGTAAGTT
>JAEUTM010000365.1 GCA_016788025.1 Bacteroidia bacterium | reverse complement strand
GGTAAATGAAGCGTTCGGGCTTACTGTTCCGGTCCAGCTTTGCGTCTGTGTACCAACTCCATCAATATTAAAACTAAAGAGTGCAGAGTTCAAAGTAGTTGATCCGAAATTGGTAACATTAATAACCGGACTGATCGTATTGCTACAAACGATATTTTGAGAATAAGTTGGTTTTGAGACAGAGCTAATCCCGATATCCGCTCCAATTGCTGGTAAATTACAAACGGTAGAAGTGATAAGAGCTGCGCGCATGCTCGAATTGGTAAGAATAAGTTGTGCGCGGTTTTTTTGATCCATTGTAAACATATACATACAGGCGTCATCCGTGTAGTCCATAAAATTCATGGTCATTTCACCAGTTGTGTTTCCTGTACAGGTTCCCAGTTTATATGGGTGTGATGGACATCCATAGTTAGCCTGCTGCGCGGGAGGTGTGTCGTTACAATAGTCTGTGGCACAGGTACCGTCTCCCCAGATATGGCGAAGCCCTAACCAGTGACCGATCTCATGGGTTGCAGTTCGTCCTTTGTTGTAGCTTCCCGAAGATCCGGTTCCTATACTCCCAAATGCTGTATTCAAAATCACCACGCCATCACTGGTAGAAGTTCCGGCTGCTCCTGTCAGACCCGAAAGTCCCGAAGTTCCGGCACTCGGAAATGTGGCGTATCCAAGCAGACCGTTTCCAAGGTCGAGGACCCACATATTTAAATATTTGTTTGGATCCCAAATGCTATTGGGTTTAACCGTTGAGTTAATATAGGTTTGCGTATAAGGCAGGGCATTCCAGCCTTTTGCTACCCTGTTGATCCGGTCAATACCCGGCTCCGCAAGGATACCGCCTGTTGGATTTACAACCGCAAGACAGAAATTGATCTGAAATTTTCCAAGTACAGGCTTAAATGCAGAAGGAATAAGGTTTGTGTCTGCATTTAATCCGTTAAAGTCTTTGTTCAGAATATTGATCTGATCCTGTACCTGCGCGGCATTGAGATTTCCTCCACTTGTTGCAGAAACCGAATTAAGTGTTTCGTTGTTGTGAATGATGTGAACAATTACGGGAATATTAAAGATCGACTGAGTATTCGAGGTGCCGTACTTCCCCGGATTGTTTGATTTCGGGAGGCTTAAACTCTGCACCCAGTTTTCATACTGTTGCGGGAGTACTGGTGTACCACAGGTTCGTTGATTTGTGTTTTGTGCCTGGCCATACAGTGCGCACGCTGCAAATGCGATTGTAAGAATTTTCTTCATGTGTATGAGATATGTAAATTCTAAATATATTGAATTTAATCTCAAAAAAATGGAGAAAAGTCTAAAATTAGACTTGCCAGAGCAGTTTTTAACGTTAATCTAAAATTTAGTTGGTTGTTGAAACCACTAAGGCACTAAGTTCACTAAGGAACACTTAGCGTACTTTGTGTAATTCTTTTGGGTTTTGTTGTAAAAAAAAAGTCAACCTTCACAGGAAACGAAGCTTAAGGTATAAACTGATTTACCTCGCGCATAATGGTTTTGGCTTCTTCGTCGGTAATTTGCATTCCGAGCCTGATTGTTGTTGCCTGCGATTGAAATTCCAATCTCTCCCCTCCTTTGTACCAAAAACTCTGGGCAACGGTGTCAGCAAAGCGCGTAGCCCTTAGTTCAATCAGATTTAATTTAGACAACAGAGATAGATTGAATTCGCGGATTTTTCCTTTTTTATTTACTTCTCTTTGGTAGTGAAGTATACCATCCTGTATCCAGAGTTTTTCCTTTCCGTATTTTTTCCAAATGTAAGCGCGAATAATGGTCACTTCAAAATAAATCCAGAATGCCAGGTAAATGATAATAAAGAGTTTCGCGTCTTGGTTGGTAAGCTGGAAATAATTAGCAAAGACAATTACGCCGCAAATGCTCCAGGCGAGGAGCCATGCAAACATCAGCCAAAGTTTTCCTTTATTTGTAATCGGAAGGATCACAATACTTAAAAGATCTTCCTTTTTTAAAATACTTATTCTGTCACCTATAACTTTCATGCTTCCGTCGATTCCGTTCGGGGTATTACCGAACATATTTTATTTTGTTTTTGTACTTACCTTTTTATAAATATCTTGGGCGACAAATTTACGTATCTTTTAAAAGTATCAGCACATTATGACCGAATTAAAACGCAGCCTCAATCTCTTCGACACAATTATGATTGTTTCGGGAAGCATGATTGGCTCAGGGATCTTTATTGTGAGTGCAGACATGATGAGGGTACTGGGTTCACCGTTCTGGGTATTGATCTGTTGGATCATCAGCGGTATTGTTACTTTATTCGCTGCTTTAAGTTATGGAGAACTGGCCGGCATGATGCCAAACGCGGGCGGGCAGTTCATTTACTTAAAGCGTGCCTACGGCACACTCACGTCTTTTGTTTACGGGTGGACAGTATTTACGGTGATACAAACCGGCGTTATTGCGGTGGTTGCTGTAGCTTTTGCTAAATATGTCGGTGTGTTTATTCCTTTTTTTGATGAAAAGCATATCGTTCTGGGGATTGGAAAGATCGGAATTTCATCAACACAGATTCTTGGCGTTGCCTGTATTTGTTTCCTCACCTGGCTCAATACACTTGGTATTAATAATGGAAAGATTATTCAGCGGGTGTTTACCAGCGCAAAAATTATGGCTTTGCTTGGACTCATCGTACTTGCTTTGATTTTCGGAGGAAAGGCGGGGTACTGGCAAAGCAATATGGACCTGCCTTTCCAGGGAACTCTTTTGGAAGATGGCAGTATGGACAAAAGCATGCATGCCTTGTTTACCGCGTTGGGTGTGGCTCTTATTGGCGCTTTGTTTAGCAGTGACGCCTGGAACAATGTGACTTTTATTGCTGGTGAAATAAAAAATCCACGAAAAAATATTCCTCTTGGATTATTGATTGGTGTTTGCATTGTAACAGTGTTGTACATTCTCGCCAACGTTGCTTATTTTATTTTACTACCCGGTTTAGGTTCAACTACAGGCACTACTGTTATTGAAAGAGGAATTGCTTTTGCTGAAAACGATCGTGTTGGTTCCGCTGCCATGTTCCCCATCTTTGGTGATGTTTCTGCGGGCATTATGGCGCTGCTAATCATCGTTTCTACCTTTGGTTGCAATAATGGATTAATTTTATCGGGCGCACGTTTATTCCAGGCTATGGCGCACGAGGGATTGTTTTTTAAAGGTGCTTCTTATCTTAATAAACACCATGTGCCTGCCAGAGCCTTATGGACGCAGGCTGCATGGGCTTCTGTGCTTTGCCTGAGCGGTTCTTATGGTTCACTGCTTGACTACTGCACCTTCGCATCGTTAATATTCTATCTCATTACCATTCTTGCCATTTTTATACTGCGCAAAAAAGAGCCTCACGCAGAAAGACCTTATAAAGCTTTTGGTTATCCTATAATTCCTGCGCTTTACATTTTATTGGTTGGTGCAATTTGCGTCGATCTTCTTATTTACAAAACAGAGAATACCGGTCTTGGTTTAATGATAATGGCCATTGGTGTGCCTGTTTATTTTTTCTTTGCGAGAAGTCGTTTTGTTTAAATCTCTTGTACATAATTATTTTGGGTTTAATAGACAGCAGCGGAATGGCCTGATGGTTTTGATCGTCATCAGTTCAACATTGTTAGTGATTCGCTTTATCTATCCTTATTTCCTAAAGCAGGATGAGATCATTATAAAGGATCTTCCGCTTTTGAGTGTTGACGAACCTCTTAATCATTTCGGCCGTTCACAGGAGCCAGTCATCAAAAAAGAAAAGGATCAGCTCTTTGTTTTTGATCCGAACACTGTAAGTTATGATCAACTTTTGAGTTTGGGATTCAGTGGCAAAACTGCCGGAGCTTTGATCAAGTTCAGGAACAAGGGTTTTATTTTTAAAACAAAGCCTGATTTAAAAAAAGTGTATGGTGTCACTGATGATTTATATAGCAGACTTGAACCGTACATCCTGATCCCGGGTTCCCAAAAACCGGAACAGATTTCGTCTAAAGCAATAAATGAAAAGCCAACATCGAAAAGTGCAAGTTTTTCTAAAATTGAATTGAACAGCGCGGATAGCGCTGCACTGGTCTCCGCGAATGGGATCGGTCCGGTGTTTGCCCGTAGGATTTTAAAATACAGGAACCTTTTAGGTGGTTTTGTAAGTGTTGAACAACTCAAAGAAGTGTACGGATTCAATGAAGAAATTTATATCGACGTAAAAGACAATTTTAAGGTGGATGCACAACTCGTTAAGAAACTAAATCTGAATAAGGATGATTTTAAGACTGTCAATAAACATCCCTATCTGACTTATGAATTAACTGGTTCTATCTTTAATCTTCGCCGGAAAACTTCTGTTACAGCCGCGAATCTGAAAGATCTGATAAACGATGATGTGCTTTATGCTAAGGTGCTGCCTTATCTGAGTTTTGATTAGGCGAATAAACAGGTCGCTCCTACGGAGCTTATTTCACAGTCTGTTTTGGTTTTACTGATAGGTTGTCCCTCCGGGACTTGTCTGTTGTTTCGATTATCCCAGCTCTGCTGACACGTGTTGAGTGTGCCGCGCCCATTAACCTGAGAAATATACTGGTCGCTCTTACGGAGCTTATCTCGTATTCTGCTTTTTGGTTTTATAATTGGGTCGTCCCTCCGGGACTCGTTGGTCATTTCATCGTCTCAGTCGCCGATACGGTGGTTGAGGCTTGTCCTGAGCCTGTCGAAGGGTCCTCGAAACCACCTATTGAAACTACAAGCAGGCAAAATCCATTCTAAGTGCCATCACAAGTATTAACTGATTACCGTTAACCGCCGGCCTGAGTCTGCTGGCCGAATAAATTACTTGAAATCCGCTTAAAATTCCTATATTTAAAGCTTAATTAGCCGAATTGACATGAGCGATAAACAAAGAACCATTAAAAAAGCTGTTTCTGTTTCGGGTGTTGGACTTCACACCGGCAAACCGGTTACTCTGACCTTTAATCCTGCCCCTGAAAATCACTGGTATAAATTCCAACGTGTTGACGTGGAAGGACATCCAATCATAGATGCGGATGCGGACCTTGTTGTGGACACCTCAAGGGGCACAACGCTGGAAAAGAATGGCGTAAGGGTACATACCACAGAACATGTTCTTGCTGCTTTAATGGGACTTGGTATTGACAATTGCCTGATCCAGGTGACTGGGCCTGAAATGCCAATCATGGACGGTAGCTCTATTAAATTTATAGAGATCCTTGAAACAGCTGGCATTCTTGAACAGGAAGCTCTGCGCGATTATTTTGAACTAACTGAGAATTTGACTTTTGAAGATCCTGTGAAACGCGTTGAAATGCTTGCGGTACCGCAGGATGAGTTCAGAGTTACGGTGATGGTTGATTATGGTAGTGAGGTATTAGGCACACAACACGCATCGATGTACAATCTTGGAGAATTTAAAAAAGAAATCTCTCCTTGTAGAACGTTTGTGTTCCTGCGCGAACTTGAAACTCTGCTGGCACATAATTTAATTAAAGGTGGTGATCTTGATAACGCGATTGTTCTGGTTGACAGCGAGCTGCCTGAAGAGAAACTGAATCACTTACGTAAAGTATTTAATAAACCGAACGTGGAAGTAAAAGGCCGCGGCGTGTTGAATAACACAAAACTTCATTTCTATAACGAACCTGCACGTCATAAACTATTGGATATTGTTGGTGATCTTGCACTGGTTGGAAGACCAATGAAGATCCACGTGTTGGCTGCGCGTCCTGGACATGCCGGCAACGTTGACTTTGCAAAAAAATTAAAGGCTCTTGCGAAAAAACAAAAAGCTGAAAAAGATTATCCTAAAGTAGATTTGAATGGTCCGGCGCTTTTAAACGTGCAGGACATTATGAAAATATTACCACACCGTCAGCCAATGCTTTTGGTTGATAAGATCATGGAACTTTCACCTCAACACGTGATCGGTGTGAAGAACGTTACACTCAACGAAGAATTTTTCAAAGGGCACTTCCCTGATTTCCCTGTGATGCCAGGTGTGCTTTTAATTGAAGCCATGGCGCAATGCGGAGGAGTACTCGTTCTAAAAACTGTTCCTGATCCTGAAAATTATCTTACTTATTTCATTAAAATCGATGGTGTGAAATTCAGGCAACAAGTTGTGCCGGGAGATACCGTTGTTTTCAGTCTGAACCTTGTTACGCCGATCCGTCGTGGTATCTGCCATATGCGTGGAGTAGCTTATGTTCAGAACAAACCTGTGATGGAAGCCGAAATGATGGCACAGATCGTTAAGGTTAAAAATGTAGAAGCAAAAACTCCCGAAGCGCAATTAGCATAAGGTATATGATATCACCACTCGCCAATGTACATCCAAAAGCCAGGATCGGTAAGAATGTTACCATTGAGGCATTCGCGACTATTTATGAAGACGTAGAAATCGGCGACGATTGTTACATTCATCCGAATGCCGTGATTTATCCTGACACTATTCTTGGCGCAGGATGTAAAATATTTCCGGGAGCGATCATTGGTATCGTAAGCCAGGACATGAAATACCGCGGCGAAAAATCAAACACTGTTATCGGAAAAAATACCACGATCCGTGAGTACGCCACCATTCACAAAGGCACGGCAGATCGCATGACTACAAAGGTGGGCGACAATTGCCTGATCATGTGTTATGCGCATTTGGGTCACGATTGTTTGATTGGCAACAATGTGATCATTGCAAACAATGGAACACTCGCCGGACATATTACAGTTGAAGATTTTGTGGTGATTGAAGGCGTTGTATCTGCTCAACAGTTTGTGAGCATCGGCGCACACTCTTTTATTGCAGGGGCATCACTAGTGCGCAAAAGCGTTCCGCCGTACATCCGTGTAGCACGTGAACCATTACAATTTATCGGCGTAAATACTATTGGTTTAGCGCGCAGAGGTTTTGACAAAGAACTGATCAAACAGATTGAAGATATCTATCGCATTATTTTTGTGCGCGGTCATAATTTGACGAATGCACTGGAAATAGTAGAAAATGAAATTCCGGATTCTGCAACCAAGCAGCAAATCTTAAGCTTTATTAGAAAGCAGGAAGACGGAATAGTGAAGGGGATCTGATAGAGATTCATCCTTCGACTACGCTCAGGATGACAGGAGTAAAAAGAAGCAAGATGCAAGAGGGTGCCGTTTTCATTAGCTTAAATAATCTCGGGAAAAAGTTTGGAAGAGAATGGATCTTCAAAAATCTTAATTTTGAATTTGCGGCAGGAAGTAAGACTGTGATCCTTGGTGGGAATGGTTCGGGAAAATCTACGTTGCTTCAGGTTATCAGTGGTTTTGTAATGCCGAATGAAGGGAAAGTGAATTACTCCCGAAATAACGAAGCTATTGCCGACGATAAGATCAAAAACCAAATTTCCTTTGCCTCTCCTTACTTACAACTTGTTGAAGATTTTACATTGACGGAAATGGTTGGGCATGCCTATGCTTTTAAACCATTTATTCAGAATATTGATCCACAAAAATTCATAGAGCTTATCCAGCTCGAAGCAGCCAAATATAAATTCATCAAACAATTCTCCAGCGGCATGAAACAGCGTTTAAAGCTGGGACTTGCCGTTCTTTCTGATGCTCCAGTGCTTCTTTTGGACGAACCCGTTTCCAATCTTGACAAAAACGCTATTGCCTGGTACAGAAATCTGGTAACAGAATACGGCAAAGATAAAACCGTTATTGTGTGCTCCAATGCGATTGAGGAGGAGTATTTCTTTTGTAACAGCCGGTTGAGTGTGGAAGACTTTAAATTTCGAGAGACAAGAGCCTAGCATCAAGAGACAAGAATTGACCCAAGTATAGGAAGAATCAGAAACTATGCTTAGAGAGAGTGTTAGGGATTAAATCAGGTTTTAATTTCACAAGGGGTCTTTGAATGGCTCTGGCAGTTTCTGATAATTTCTTAATCTTTTTGTAGTAATGCAATAGCGGGCCTGCCTCAGATCCACATAGATCTGCAATGGATGTTGTATGGGAAATCGATACAGTATCTATATATTATCTATATATTATGTATATATTATCCATATTTCATTCATATTTAATCAAAAAGTAACTCATTGGTTTAGCTATAGGCTTCGGTTGAATTTTATGTGAAAAAGCAGGGCTCTGAAACCTGCATGGTGAGGGGATTCCAACATGGAAAGCGCTTGTGTTAGATACTTCGGAGAAAAAAATATTACGCTCACTTGAAGATAACGATATTAAGGAGTTACTCGAGGAGTATGCGGATGATTCAACGATGGCCGGAAGCTCCCTTGCCAGAGCGGTTTTGAATACACTTGAAGACAGGCCGATGAATTTCCAGTACCTTCTTCCAGACGAATCGCCCGGTGAAAGGATGATGGGGCCCTTAACCAATACGGAGACTCAAAACACTGAGGCTACAGAACCAGAAGGCTTATTCACACTTTATCCAAACCCCGCAGGTAACAGTTTCTACATAAGATACTCTGCGCCGAATAAGGAACAGGCTGAAATTTCATATACATTGATGGATGTGGTCGGTAAAGAAATCTCGGAGGGAAAGCTAAAAACGAATACGCAGATAGAAATTGATGCCAGTGGCTTAAACAATGGGATTTATTTTATAACTTTAGTAGAAGGTGAACACCTGATCAAAAGTCAGAAAATTGTCATTATGAAATAACTTGCATAATCCCTTTTAAGGGTTTTAAACTCTTAAAGGGGTTATGATTAAATATGCCAAGCAAAAAACATATTCTTTTTTCATTCTTTTTTTTATTCAGCTTGCAAGCCTTTACACAGGATGGATGGAAAAAGAAATATGCCCTGCAGAACAGTCTTAGTAGTGTCTGTCGTAATGTGATTGAAGCGCCGAATGGGAATTTTATTATGATCGGCCTGACCTATGATACGATCAACAACCCAGGCACGAACCGCCTGACCATTGTGGGAACCGACGCATCGGGGAACATGCTCTGGAGAAAAGATTATGGACGTTACTCTTTTGAATATCTGGATAATATGCTGGCTCCTGAAGGAGCTGTAATTTACGACCAGAACTATTTTTACCATACCCTTGGTGTAAGAGATAGTAATAATAAATATATCGGCGTTATCATAAAGTTTGATTATAACGGAGACACTCTCTGGCAGAGAATATTTCGGGATCCAGCACAGGACTTAATGCCTCAGGGAATTTGTAAAAGTGTTGACGGTGGTTTTATAATTACAGGTGCTTTTCAAAACTGGACTAATAATACAAGACCCTGCTTATTGCTTAAAACAGATCTTAATGGCAATGAATTGTGGCGCAAAGCAATAAACAAAGCTCCCCCGAATGTGCATGACGGACACTCTCCCGTTCAGGATAGTGCGACCAAAAGGATTATTGTTGTGGGTTACCAGTATATCGGGCCTAATTACGATACTCACAATAGTATACTCATTCTTGATAGCTTGGGAAATAAAATAATGCAAACTACCTCTAATAATGCAGGGGGGGGGGGGCAATTAAATTAATCCAGTTGAAGGACAAGAATTTTTTAATGTGTGGTGCTGTGAACGCGAATGACGACTTAGGAGGTCTGACCCGGTATAAAAGTCTGGTTGCAAAGTTTGACACAAATGCCAATATCATTTGGTCTAAGACATATGATACACTGTCGCCTTTCACAGGCATTGGACATATGCATGAAACTTCGAATGGTGACATTTTATTAGTTGGCAGTATTGACACGCTGATAAATTATAACATTCAAGGGCCTACAAAAATGAAATTATACAAAATAGACAGTAATGGTGGCTTGAAATGGGAGAGGTATTTTGGAAGTGCTTATACATATACTGACAGTGAGTACGCCAGAAGCATGAATAGAACGAACGACGGGGGATTAATACTGGCCATAAATCTCGTAAAATCCCCTTCCACCCCTCCCCGCCCTTATAGCATCGTAAAAATAGACAGCACAGGCTGCGATACTTTAGAAGCACATTGTAAATTGATTGATGCCTTGGGTCTGAGTGATTTATACAAAGTAAGGGGGTATGATATGGATGTTTTCCCTAACCCGGCTAAAGGTTTTGTAAATGTTAAAGTTGGGGGGGATCAAAATAAAGTGTTTAAATTAAAATTACGTGATGCTGCTGGGAGAGAGATGTTTTTGAGTGAGATAGAAGGAGAAGAGAGTTTTGTGTTAAATACTTCAGAATTTTCACCCGGGGTTTATTTTGTAAGCTTGGAGCAAAATCAAAAAGTGATTCAGAATCGTAAACTTGTGATCATTAAATAGAATGGAAAAAATGAAAAGGTGTCTATTTCTTTTTCTCTGCATTGTAGTTCTGCAAAAATCTTTTGCACAAATTACATTTTGCCCGCCGGGTGCGAAGTGGAATTACCGTTTTGAACAATATTGGATGGATCAGCGAATAGATCATAATGAACAAATAACCTATATAAGTGACAGTATCGTTGGAGGAGACACAATACGTGTGTTACATCATATGTCGTTCTTTTGGACCGACACATATTCTCCATTGAATAACAAAACATCCTTAAAACAGCATGGCGACACTATCTTTATGCGAAATTCATGGACATCGAACCAATGGCAAATACTTTATAACTTTGCTGCATTACCTGGACAAAGCTGGACTAACACTTTTCTAACGGCCTTTCCTAACATTTATACGGTAACTGTCGATTCTGTCGATACATTTTTATTAGGCAATAAATGGGTAAAACGTTTGAAGGTAACTTATACCAATAACGGATTTGCACAATATCACGGATATATTGCGGAACACATGGGAAGCAGTGGTCATCTATTTAACTATGCGACTACTACTACACATGATGCTCCGACCTTTAAAGAATTACTTTGTTACACAGATAATTCTTTGGGTCAGATACAATTTACTTCAAAAGCGTGTAACTATACAAATGTCGGATTAAATGAATTATCGGAAAAATTAGATCTTAAAATTTATCCCAATCCTGTAAATGATGTGATCAATATTGAAAGTGGTCTCAGCGAAGCAGAAGTTCTTATTTCAGATTTGAACGGCAGAATTGTAAAACAGGAAACATTAAATAATCAAAAGATCAATACTTCGGATTTGATTCCGGGTATGTATTTTTTGCAAGTCGTAAGCGATAAAGAAATCGTTTACAAAACTAAGGTTGTAAAGCAATAGGGAACAGAGCCAAGAGTCTAGAATCAAGGGTCATCTATTGAATCAAGTATAGAAAGAATCAAAATTCTGGCATTGCAACTACTTATTCGTGCAAATCAAATTCATCTTAATTTTGAAAATTTCCCAGTGAAGAACTTTGACTCTTCTTTTCAGACAATTCCAGAATCTTGACTCTTGGTTCCTGACTCTAAGTTTCTCTGGCACTCCGTGTTGGAAGTCGTTGTTCTATAGATTCCTTCGGCCGTGGCTCACCCTTAATTTGCCTCGGAAGGACGGCTAAAGGGGAGTCTTGGTGTTGAAAAAGCAAATCACTGTTCTATAAATTTCTTCGGTCTTAATCACACCTCATAAGCCTCGGAAGGACCCTTCAACAAGCTCAGGGTAAACTAAGAACAAGGTGAATAATTCTGTGCTCCGTTTTGAAATCACTGTTCCAGAGGTTCCTTCGGCTGTGCTTCACTGCTAATAGGCCTCGGAAGGACCCTTCGACTGCGCTCAGTGTAAACTCCACATAAGGTGAATAGGCCGATTCGGTTAATAAGGTAGCTGTTTTGATGCGCGGACCATATTGGAGACGCTAAACCAGCCGACGGCTTTTGTTTTAGCATCGGCGGGTGTTACAAAATTGGTTGGGACGTTTTGTGGTGTTTTTGCAAACATGCCTCCATTATTTACCTGGTCTCTTGCCTGAACCAAAAAGTAATACGTATCCCTGGTGATGGAATGTACCTCAACGTTGCAATATGTTCCGGGATAATATTTTAATAAGCCAAGCATATTAAAGGGCGCGGAAAAATAAATGGAATCAGATCCTGGATTTCTGACGATGCCCGCATTTCCATCAATACAGACATTGATATAACTAGTGTCTGTTCTCTGATCCTTGATCCAATAATAGTCAGGGTTTTGATCTGCTTTGTCTTTTGCCCAAAGTGTGCAGAGATAAAAGGGCCTGAGGTAATTGCCGACAATGTCTTTGGTGTATAAAGTCTGACTAATGCTGTCTATTTTAGCCAGTCGCGGCACCGTTGTGGTTGCCGAATAGGTGATTCCGTCTATTATAACATCCAGACGGTATTGGTCCCCGGTTTCACCGAAGCCTCCAAGTACGTTTCCTTCAATGGAAACAACATATTTACCATCTTTCGTATAAATAAAATCGTAGTGTTTGTTTCTTTTTAAATCGTGGAACCTGACCTGTGCATTGGTAACCGGCTCCGGATCTGCATTCTCTAAATAAGGCATGCTGTAAGTAACCCGTATAGACTGGAAATTATAGTATCTCGACATAAAAGCGTCTATCACATAAAGTTTGGAACCTTCGTCCAGTTTTACCTGGATGGTATCTTCGCAGGAAGAGAACAGAAGAGCAGTGAAAATAAAAATCGAAATAAGCGCACGCATGATAACGAGCTGTTTACTTATAACGAAGGTAGGGTTAATTTATTACATCTTCGTTTTAACCACAAAGGGCACTAAGTAGTCGCAAAGAGCGTAATGGTATAAACACCTACGGCTCAGAGCCTCTGTGTTGAAAAAGCAAATCACTGTTCTATAGATTCCTTCGGCCTTGCTTCACACCTCATAAGCCTCGGAAGGACGGTAAAATGGGAGACTCCTTCGGCTTTGCTTCACTGTTAATAAGCCTCTCGCTTCACCTAAAGTGGTTTCTCGAGGCACTGTTGGAAGCCAGCAATTGGCCTTGAAAACATAAAGTCACCTTTCTAGAGGTTCCTTCGGCTTTGCTTCACTGTTAATAAGCCTCGGAAGGGCGGTGAAAACTAGCTTTGCGCATCAACTTCTCTGTGCCTCTGCGTCTCTGTGCAAAAACTATGGTATCACCGTTGAAGCCGTAGCTACCGAAGCCATGTTAAACCAGCCAACCGCTTTGGTTGCGTCTTTCGGGGAGACGATATTGGTTTTTACATTCTCGGGGGTTGTTGCAAAGAGGCCGCCATTGTTGATCTGCGCCTGTGCCTGGATAAAGAAAAAGTAAGTCTCTCTTGAGATCGAATGAACCTGCACTTTACAGGTGTTTCCTTTGTAGTATTGTTTAAATCCAAGGAAGGTTGCGGGAGCTGTAAAGTAGGTAGAATCAAGCTCGGCATCCGTTACTGCGCCTCCGGTTCCATCAATACATACATTAATATCTCCTGAGCCAGAGAACAAGGTATCATTACGATACGTTTTAATGCGGTAATAATCTGTGTTTGCATCCACTTTGTCTTTTGCATATAAAGAGCAGAAGTAGAACGGTTCAGACGGTGGTCCGCCAAAACCGCCTTCACCATCAAAGTACTCGCGGCCAATACTATCAATTTTTGCTGTGCGTTTCTGAGTAGCAAGCGCCGTGTATACAAATCCATCGATTGTTACATTCAGCTCGTATTGATGATTCAATCTTGCGATGGTATCGCCGAGCGTAAGCGTGTTATAAACATAGTTGCCATCTCCCTCATACCCAAAAACATAATCTTTTCCATCGGTTAAGTCTTTTAAAATAACTGTTGCTTTAGGCACAGGTGGTGCAACGCGGTTACTGAAATAACTGTCGTTGGTGGTTACGCGGATTGTTTGTTTGCCTTGCAGGTTGTCTACAAATGCATCAATCACATAAAGTTTAGAACCTTCGTCGAGTTTGATCTGCACGACATCTTCACAAGAAGATAAAAATGCTACTGCTAAAACAGGGATGATATATTTAAAAATCGTTTTCATATCTCTCTACAATATCTTAGAATTTAAAATTATATGTTAATGCTGGTACTAC
>JAEUTM010000336.1 GCA_016788025.1 Bacteroidia bacterium | reverse complement strand
AATCAGTAACAGAAAATAAAACACGAAACATGGAACATGAAATCTTAGACGACGCACAGTCAACAGACCAACAAGACGCAAAATGGGCAGGCTTTTGGATAAGAGTCGGAGCTTCGCTGATTGATGTACTGGTTTATCTTCCTTTCATAGGTCTGAACTTTTACAACCTCTACTCTTTAAAGAATTTGCCACTCCAACTGTTTGTGGACATTGTGTTCCTACTCTACAAGCCCCTAATGGAGTATAAATACGGCGCAACGCTTGGGAAAATGGCGGTTAAAATTAAAGTTGTGAGTGAAAATTTCGATAAAATTACCCTGTCGCAAACCATTTTGCGAAATTACCCACATTGGCTCAACCAGATACTTTCAATTTTCACTGCATTTTTCCTGTTCCAGAATCCCGATTTCCAGGAAGCGGACAGCATGGCAGCAATAAGCCAGGTTCAAAGAGAAATCATTTCACCTTTTGTAAGTTCCTCCATTTCTTTCGTTGCCATTATCTCCTGGATTGTTGTGGCATTTACCAGCAAAAAACAAGGTCTGCACGACATGATTGCAAAGACCTATTGCATTTATAAATAAACCGTTCCTCAAATCTCAATGCCTCTGTTAAATTATTAAACAAATTTGCGCAAGTGAATGCTTGCATTTATATTTGTCCTCCCGGCCGTCTCTTAATTAAACATTGTCGTTCGGACGGGCAAGCAAATACTTGCATAATATGGAAGCCCGCAGAGATGTATTTCAAGCCATAGCAGACCCTACCCGACGCGCTATCATCGGCATGATTGCTGAAAAACCTGTTAACGTAAATGCTATTGCTTCCGAATTTAAAGTAAGCCGGCAGGCAATTTCTCTTCATTTAAAAATACTTTCCGAATGTGGACTGCTCTCCGTTAAACAACAAGGCCGCGAACGGATCTGTGAAGCCAAACTGGACCAGTTAAATGAGGTGAACGAATGGATTTCGCAATACAAAAGCTTCTGGAGCAAAAAATTAGACGACCTGGACAAGTACCTCGATTCTATTACTCTCAAAAAAAATAAAAAACATGGAAGACATCGTAAAAAAAACCGCAAATGAAGCGCCACAGGTTACCGTGGAAAAAATAGTGAATCACCCGGTAACAAAAGTATGGAAGGCACTTACAGATAAAGAGCAGATGAAACAATGGTTCTTTAATCTTGACCAGTTTAAAGCCGAAAAAGGTTTCCAATTTAAGTTTGCGGGCAAAGGACATAAAGGAGAACAGTACATACATGCCTGCACTATCACCGAAACAATCCCAAACAAAAAGCTTCAATACAGCTGGACCTACGAAGGGCATGAGGGTTTTTCCCTTGTTACCTTTGATTTGATTGAACTTGAGAAAAACCAAACGAAAGTGATATTAACACACCGGGGATTAAACAGCTTTCCACAAAACAATCCGGATTTTGCTCCAGATAGTTTCAATGGAGGATGGAACCATCTTGTTGGAATTAGTTTACCAGAGTTTCTTGACAAGAATTAATTTCGAACCAGAGCAGTGCAAATTTGTGTATCTTAGTTTGAGCGGTCCTGATACTTAGGCGTGCAAAAAATAGCGACAATAGTTTATGAAATTCGAAATCCTGCATACAGAGCGTTTGCTCCTCAAGAAATTCAGCCCTGAAGCCTTCACCTATGTTTTTGCCAATTATTCGAAAGAAGAAATTAAAAAACAACTCGGGCTAAACAGCGAAGAGGATTTTATAAGGGAACAGAAAAAGGCAGAAGGTGGATACAGAACGTACGATAGGTCTATTGCCCATTTTAAACTGATCTTAAAAGAAACAGGCCAGGTAATCGGAGGTGCAGGATTCCATAACTGGTACGCGATGCATAAGCGGGCCGAGATTGGGTACATGATGTACAAGGAAGATTTTAGAAGAAAGGGTTATATGGAAGAAGCTGTAAGGAAAATTCTTGATTATGGTTTTAATACTATGGAATTGATGCGCATCGAAGCAACCATCAGCCCGACAAACGATGCATCTTTGAACCTGATTAGAAAATTTGGATTTAAACAAGAAGGGCTTCTCCGAAATCACTATATCCATGAAGGAATAATTCAGGACAGTGTGATTTTCGGATTGCTTAAAGAGGAATATTCAACCTGATTTTTTGTATCTTGTGTCTTTAACCCAAAACACATACGCATGATAGGTTTAGCTTTATTATACTTCATCTGGAAATATTATTCTGAACTCGCCACGGAGCACGGAAAACACAAATGGGGTTTCGCGCTCCTGGGCATCGCTACATATTATGCAGGAACGGTTGTTGGTGGAATTCTCCTGGTGGTGTTCGGCATATTGATTAACAGCAATTTTGTAGAAGACACTGGTGACGCCGTTCTTGGTTTGATGGCTTTCCCTTTTGGCCTGCTAAGTGTTTGGGGGCTGTATAAGATCCTTCAGAAAAAGTGGTCAAACGCTGCTGTCACCCTCGACAGTGAATCCCTCGATGGCGATCTGCTAAAAGAAAAAAACAAAAACTAAAACTCACAAAAACAGTAAGATCTGGATTTAAATCGCAAAAAAAGTAAAATTTTTTGCGTAGTCAAATAACTACACATATATTTGTAGTCAAATAGCTACACAATGAATCTGAGAAGAGATGTATTTCAGGCCATCGCAGATCCTACAAGAAGGGCAATATTGCTGCTTGTGGCATCACAATCCATGACAGCAGGAGCCATTGCTTCCAATTTTGATACCGCCAGGCCAACCGTTTCGAAACACCTGCAAATTCTTACCGAATGCGAATTGCTGTCCCAGGAGCAAAGCGGCAGGGAAATGTATTACCACTTAAATGCAAAAAAAATGAAAGAGATAGCCGACTTCCTGGAGCCCTTCCGCAACATGTGGGAGCAGCGCTTCAATAAACTCGAAAACATCATGAAAAAATACAAATCCCGTTGAAGCAGATTCTCCGACCCGAGAGGCTTTGCGGCTTTAAACCAAACCACAAACGAAAACAACATGGAACAGAAAACGAAAATACATGCCGAAGAGGGCAAACAAGATCTATGGATTACCAGGGAGTTTGATCTACCTCTGGAACTGTTGTTCAGAGCTTATTCCGAAGCGGATATTATTGAGCAATGGATGGGTACAAAAGTGCTTAAACTGGAAAACAAAAAACACGGCTCTTATCACTTTGAGACCACGGACCCAAAAGGCAATAAATACAATTTCCACGGTGCCGTGCATGAATACACGCCAAATAAGAGAATTGTGCGAACCTTTGAGTTTGAGGGAATGCCAATGGGAATTCAACTTGAACTCCTGGAATTTGAAGAACTTGGTCCCGATACCAGTAAAGTAACCATACACACTATTTTTGAATCAGTAGAGAAAAGAGAACAACAGCTAAAAATGCCGTTTGCATACGGTTTAAACATGGCACATAACAGAATCCAGGAATTATTAAATCAATTAAAATAAAAGACAATGACAAAAAGAAACAAAATCATTTATTGGATCGCAACGATCTGGTTGGCATTAGGGATGACATCAACAGGCATTGTACAGTTAATTCACATGAAAGAAGAAGTGGATATGATGGGTAAACTTGGTTATCCTGTCTATTTCCTTACTATTCTCGGCGTCTGGAAGTTACTTGGTGTGATTGCAATCCTGGTGCCTAAATTTCCGCTGGTAAAAGAATGGGCCTATGCTGGTTTTTTCTTTACCATGTCGGGAGCTGTTTTTTCGCACGCTGCAATTGGAGACCAGGCGATGGAATATTTTGGTCCCAGTTTGTTAATTGTGCTAACCATTGTTTCCTGGTATTTCAGACCATCCGAAAGAAAATTAGTTTCCGTTAACCAGTAATTTAAAAAAAAACATATGAATTCGGCAAATCCAAAAGTTGACTGGTACTTTACAAAACATAAAGCCTGGCAGGAAGAGATTGAGGCCCTTAGAGCCATTGCGCTGGACAGCGAACTGAGTGAAGTTTTAAAATGGGGCTGTCCCTGCTATTCCCTGGATGACAAGAACGTGATATTGATACATGTTTTTAAGGAGTACTGCGCGATTTTGTTTTTTAAAGGTGCTTTAATGAAAGATCCCAGTGGCCTTCTTATCCAGCAAACGGCAAATGTGCAAGCCGCCAGGCAAATGCGCTTCACTAACCTTGATGAAGTGATCAAACGAAAAAAGATCATTAAAAACTATATAAAAGAAGCCATTGCCATTGAAAAATCGGGGGCAAAGGTGCCAATGAAAAAAACCAGGGAGTTCGATATGCCTGAAGAATTTAAGGAAAAACTGGATAAAATGCCCAAACTTGAAAAAGCATTTAAGGAGTTGACTCCCGGCAGGCAAAGGGCCTACCTACTCTTCTTCTCTTCCGCAAAACAAGCAAAAACCCGCGAAGCAAGAATCGAAAAAAACATTCCGCGTATTTTGGCGGGAAAAGGGATTGATGATTAGAATTCTTCTGCGAATTATTTCTTAGCTTTATTACAAGCTAGTTCGAGCAGGACAAATATATAGTGCATATTTGGGTTGGACAACCTATTTAGGAATTTCTAAAACAAAATATCATTTCAACATGAAAACATCAAATAACAAACTTTCTCCCGAACAAACCGGCAAACTTCTTGAGGTCCTAAGAAAACGTTTTGAGAAAAATATAAAACGGCATAAAGATATTGAGTGGGATAAGGTAGAGGCCCGGCTGATTTCCAAGCCCGGCAAACTTTGGTCGCTAGAAGCCATGGAAGGGAGCGGCGGAGAACCAGATGTAGTTGGTCATGATAAAAAATCGGGAGAGTACATCTTTTTTGATTGCTCTGCCGAAAGCCCAAAAGAAAGAAGAAGTGTGTGTTACGATGGAGAAGCTTTAAGATCGAGGAAAGAACATAAACCTAAAAACAGTGCCATGGACATGGCTGCCGAAATGGGTATAGAGATTTTAACGGAAGAAGAGTACAGAAAATTACAGGAACTTGGAGATTTTGATACAAAAACCTCTAGTTGGGTGGCGACTCCCGCAACAATAAGACAGCAAGGTGGTGCTATTTTCTGCGACAAACGTTATAATCATGTCTTCACCTATCATAACGGTGCAGAATCTTATTATGCTGCCAGAGGTTTTCGTGGTTCCTTAAAAATTTGATTCAGTGCAAAATATTTCATTTGAGATTGTTACAGAAAAGGAATTTCCGTTGATCGCGGATTGGTATTTAAACGAATGGAAAATTCCTTTTGACAAAACCATTCAAAATCTGAAACAGGTCAATGACGATCCTTTTCAGCTCCAGGTGTTGATGCGTATTGACGGACGGCCAGTTTCTTGCGGCGGTGTGTATCACCATGTCGGACTGTTGGACAGAGAACCTCGTTTTAGAATTTATAAAAATTGGTTAGCTCTTGTTTATACCATCCCTTCCGAGAGAAAAAAAGGGTATGGCGCCATCTTGTGCGAAAACATACAGGAAAGATCCAAAAAAATGGGCTTGGAACGCCTTTATCTTTTTACAGACACCGCAGAAAAACTCTATAAGAGATTGGGCTGGTCTGAACTTGAAAGGCTTAGTCTTGTTGGCAGGAACATTGTGGTTATGGAACGAGATTTATAAATTTGATAAAACAAGAATTACTTTTAAAAAAAAGCATGGCCGAAATAAAAACCAAACAAACTAATGCGGATGTAGGCAAATTCATCAGAGCTTTCAGCAATAATGATCAAAAGATCCGGGACAGTTTTGAACTGGTGAGCCTGATGAGCAAATGGACCGGGTACGAGCCCAAAATGTGGGGGCCGTCGATCATTGGATTTGGAAAATATCATTACAAATCCGAAAGAAGTAGCCAGGAAGGTGACTGGCCCCTGATTGGGTTTTCCCCGCGGAAAGCTGCCATTTCTCTTTATGTATTTACCGGTGCAAAAGAACATGAATATTTACTGGAAGGTTTAGGGAAGTACAAAGTTGCAAAGGCCTGCATCTATATTAAGAAGCTTTCAGACATTGATCAGAAGGTTCTAAAAAAATTGATCTTAGAAAGCATTAAATACACCGAAAAAAAGTACGGGAAATACAAAGAGAAACCCGAGAAGATTCCGGCCAAAACGAAACTCAGGGACGGAGATAGTGTTAAGGTTATTGCGGGCACTCACGCCGGTAAATCGGGAACTGCAAAAGACCTAAACATTAGTAAAACAGGGCACCTTACAATCACCGTTCTTCAAAAAAATGGAGTGCGTTTTAAAACTCTGGCAAAGAACGTTGTTTTAGATAATAAATAATTACTCCTGCTACAATAATGTATGAATACACTGTTTAATCCTTCCGATGTTTCAGGAATCCTTGGACGCATAGAAAAACTATCTCCCGCTTCACAAAGACAATGGGGTAAAATGAACGTGGGGCAAATGCTTGCACATTGCAACATTTCTATTGAAACTGCCATGGGCAGACATATTGTAAAACCTACCCCTTTCATTACCCGTTTTATTGGCAGGCTTCTGAAAGCTGGCGCGCTAAGTGATAAACCGTTTGGAAAGAACTCACCGACTGACAAGAGTTACATTTTTAAAGGAGAACCGGACTTTGATCAGAATAGGGCAAAGCTCAAACAATCCATTGAACAATTCTCGCAAAACGGGCATGCCGGATGCACCATCCATCCCCATCCTTTTTTCGACCATTTCACACCGGAAGAATGGGGTATCTTTCAATGGAAACACCTCGATCATCATTTAAGACAATTCAACGTCTGATGCCATTAATAAAAAACATTCTCATCATAAACGGAAGCGCGAGCTCTAATTCTTCTAACGAAAGACTGATCGCAAAACTTGTCAGACTGATTGATAGAGATTTTAATTGCAGTGTATTCCACGAATTAAAACTGCTTCCACATTTCGACCCTCAGCTCTCCGTAGAAAAAACTCCCAAACTCGTTTTAGAACTCAGAAAAAAAGTGGAAGTTGCCGATGGAATCATTATCTGCACCCCCGAATATGTATTCAGTATTCCCAGTGGCTTGAAAAACGCCATTGAATGGTGTGTATCTACAACTGTATTCTCTGACAAGCCCTGTGGCTTAATAACAGCATCGGCACATGGTGCAAAGGCACACGAAGAACTTCAGTTAATCATGAATACTATCATGGCTAAATTAAGTTCCGAAACAAATTTGCTGATTCAGGGAATTAAAGGTAAGATAAACACAGAAGGAGAATTTACCGATGAAAACACGCGAGGAGAAGTCGATCGCTTCATAACTGCATTCAAAGCAATGCTTGAAAAATAAGAAGCAAGAGAC
>JAEUTM010000267.1 GCA_016788025.1 Bacteroidia bacterium | reverse complement strand
AAAATAGCCGAGTAAACTAACAATTAGGAAAACCGAAAAGAAAACAATAACACAACTATAGTAAAGAGAAACCCTGGCGCCGATGTCGTAACCATCAAATGTCGCCATGCCAATAGGTCTGCCCTCAAAGGATTTTAGGTCGAATTTAAAATAACTTACACGGTCTATAACAAACCACAAAGCATAATAAAGAGCAATAAAAATAAAAGACTTGCTTTGCGTTCCGAGAAACTGAAGAAAGTTCCAATAAAAAGATCTGAATGCCTGGGCTCTTTGTGTCATAAAAGCAAATCAAAACAACACCGAAATGGTATATTTTGAGTTCCGAAAATAGCGCTTTTTACCGAGATACATGGAGCCAATAACCGAAAAAGAGCACTAGTAGGAAAGACAACTTCCGAGCCATTTTTCGGCCTGGTCAATACTTATGCCCTTTCTGGAGGCATAATCTTCTACCTGTTCTTTGGTTATTTTACCCGTTCCAAAATAATGAGATTGCGGATTTCCAAAATAGAGGCCACTAACGGCAGCAGTAGGAACCATTGCTAAACTCTCTGTTAGAGTAATACCTGTATTTTTTTCAACATCAAGCAATTTCCAAATGGTTAGCTTCTCTGTGTGGTCGGGTTGAGCAGGATAGCCCGGTGCAGGACGGATGCCTGCATATTCTTCTTTGATAAGATCTTCGTTGCTGAAATTTTCGGATTTAGCGTAACCCCAGAATTCTTTACGAACTTTTTTATGCAATAATTCCGTGAACGCTTCTGCCAGTCTATCGGCCAGGGCCTTTAACATGATGGCGCTGTAATCATCATGATCCTTTTCGAAACGAGCCACGTGCTCATCAATCCCAATGCCAGTGGTTACTGCAAAAGCTCCAATATAATCAGAACCATAATTCTTGGGTTTGATAAAATCAGCCAAGGCGAGGTTATATTGGCCGGCTGGCTTTTTAGTTTGCTGACGGATAGAATGGAACACATAGCGATGGCTTTTACCATTTTCATAAGTTACCTCAATATCGTCATCGTTGATTGAATTGGCAGGATAGATGCCAATAACGGCATTTGCTTTCAACCATTTCTCATCAATAATTTTTTTGAGCATGGATTGGGCATCTTTAAACAATTTTGTCGCTTCTGCTCCCCTCGACGGATCCTGTAAAATTTTTGGATAAGAACCTTTCATTTCCCAACTGTGGAAGAATGGGGTCCAGTCAATATATTCAGAAATTTCTTTTAAGCTGTAGTCAGAGAAAACTTTGTTTCCGATAAATGAAGGCTTCGTAATTTCAATCTTATTCCAGTCAACCGGGAATTTGTTTTCGCGGGCTTCTTTAATAGATATAAATTTATTCTGAGCCTGGGCGTGTTTGTTTTGTTCTCTTACTCTTTCGTAGTCTTTTGTTACTTCTTCCATAAATGAAGTTCTGAGTTCAGCAGAGATTAAGCTGCTTGCAACAGGAACAGATTTACTGGCATCATTCACGTGAACCACCGGCCCAGAATAATTTTGAGCAATTTTAACCGCGGTATGCACTTTTGAGGTAGTAGCCCCGCCAATCAATAAAGGTGTTTTAAAGTTCAGGCGCTCCATTTCCTTGGCAACGTGTACCATTTCATCAAGCGATGGGGTAATCAATCCACTCAACCCAATAACGTCAACGTTTTGCTGGCGTGCGGTTTCTAAAATTTTATCGCAGGAAACCATCACGCCCAGGTCTATGATCTCATAGTTGTTGCAAGCCAATACAACGCCCACAATGTTTTTACCTATATCATGAACATCACCTTTTACAGTGGCAAGTAAAATTTTACCGTTATTTTTTTGAGAAATGCCGCTTTTCTTTTTCTCTTCTTCCATATAAGGCAGAAGATAGGCCACAGCTTTTTTCATCACGCGAGCACTTTTTACAACCTGCGGCAAGAACATTTTTCCCGCGCCAAAAAGATCACCGACTACATTCATGCCATCCATTAAAGGACCTTCGATAACATCGAGTGTTTTTGGAAACTTCTGTCTGCACTCTTCAACATCGGCGTCAATATAGTCAACTATTCCTTTTACAAGAGCATGTTTTAGTCTTTCTTCAACGTTGTCCTTTCTCCAGGCTTCGTCCTTTTCGGATTTTTCCACACTTATGCCTTTCAAACTTTCTGCATGCGCAATGAGTCTTTCCGTAGCATCGTCTCGTCTGTTTAACAGAACGTCTTCCACGCGTTCAAGCAATTCTTTTTCAATGTCGTCATAAACAACCAGTTGGGAAGGATTTACAATTCCCATGTCCATTCCGTTTTTTACAGCATGAAATAAAAAGGCAGAGTGAATGGCTTCGCGCACGTGATCATTGCCTCGGAAAGAAAAGGAAACATTACTTACACCGCCGCTTACTTTTGCGTGTGGTAAATTTTCCTTGATCCATTTAGTTGCATTAAAGAAATCCAGAGCATTCAGTCTATGCTCCTCCATTCCGGTGGCCACCGGGAAAATATTTGGATCAAAAATAATGTCTTCAGGCGGAAAACCCACCTTCTGAACAAGAATATCGTATGCGCGCTTACAAATGTCTATCCTGCGTTGATAGTTGTCGGCCTGTCCAACTTCGTCAAAAGCCATAACAATAACTGCAGCCCCATATTGCCTGATTTTATGTGCTTGTTCTATAAATTTCTCTTCACCTTCTTTTAAAGAAATTGAGTTTACAATGGCCTTACCTTGTACACACTTTAACCCAGCCTCTATCACAGTCCATTTAGAAGAATCAATCATGATTGGCACCTTACAAATATCTGGCTCAGAGGCTACAAGATTAAGGAATGTTGTCATCGCAGCCTCACTATCCAACATGCCCTCGTCCATGTTTATATCAATTACCTGCGCGCCACCTTCTACCTGTTCGCGGGCAACGGAAAGAGCCTCTTCATATCGGTGTTCTTTAATAAGGCGAAGGAATTTTTTTGATCCGGTAACATTGGTTCTTTCTCCAACGTTCATAAAATTACTTTCCGGACGGAGCGTTACTGCCTCAAGCCCGCTTAGATGCATCAAATGATCCTGTTGAGGTTTCTTGCGAGGCTTGAAATCCTTTGCAAGTTCAGCGATGCGTTTGATATGAGATGGAGTTGTTCCACAACATCCTCCAACAATATTTATAAAACCTGCTTTTAAAAACTCTTCGATCTGGTGTCCCATTTCGTGAGCATCCTGGTCATATTCTCCAAATTGATTCGGAAGACCGGCATTCGGGTAAGCACTTACAAAGAACGGCGCTTTGTTTGAAAGCTCTTCGAGATATGGTCTTAAATCTTTTGCGCCCATTGCACAATTTAAACCAACACTAAGTAAGTCGACGTGTGATACTGAATTTAGAAACGCTTCTGTGGTTTGTCCTGACAGTGTACGGCCACTGGCATCGGTAATAGTACCTGAAACCATAATTGGCATTTTGCGGTTTATTTTTTCACAGTACTGTTGTGCTGCAAAAAGAGCCGCTTTCGCATTTAGTGTGTCAGTAATTGTTTCAAATAAAAGCAGGTCGGCACCACCGTCAATGAGTCCTCTGATTTGTTCTGTAAAAGCAGCAACAAGCTCGTCAAATGTTACAGCACGGAAGCCCGGATCGTTTACGTTTGGCGACATTGATGAGAGTTTAGTTGTAGGACCCATAGCTCCGGCCACAAACTTGGCAATCTTTGCCTGTTCCGGGTATTCTTTGCGAAATTCAGCGATCGCTTCTTTCGCAATTTTTGCGGACTCGAAATTCAGTTCGTATATCAACGATTCCATCTCGTAATCGGCCATTGCTATTGAGGTGCCGCTGAATGTATTGGTTTCAATTATATCTGCACCTGCCTTTAGATATTCTTTATGAATTGCTTTGATAATTTGTGGCTGCGTAATGGACAAGAGGTCGTTGTTACCTTTAAGATCCTTGTGCCAATCTGCAAAACGTTTTCCACGATAATCCTTTTCCTCAAGTTTGTACTGTTGGATCATGGTTCCCATTGCCCCGTCAATTACGAGGATGCGTTTTTCCAGTTCTTGCCTGATACTGCTCATATATTAAATAAAAAATCCCTTCCGTTGTCGGAAGGGATTAGGTTATACTATTGTTTTTAGTTTTTACTAATTTGGTTCCGACTTATTTTCTTCCCGACATGTGTCGGAAAACGAATTCCCACCTTCTTTTAGAAGGAAGAAGATAGATTTAAGATGTAAGATTTATGAATCCGACTTCTTATTTCTGACTTCTCACTTCCTAAGGGTTGGTAAAGCGTCACAGGGCGTTTCCCTCAGCTTTTCTTAATAAGTGTAATAAAGAACGGAGACCAAAGATAGGACTTTTACTTTAAATTTACAATTATGAAAAAGGTGTTTTTCCTGGTGTGCCTCACTCACTGCATGTGGGTTGCAGCGCAAAACGATGTTGAAACAATAAGGGCACAAATGCAAATCCAGGAAGATTCCTGGAATAAAGGCGACATTCCCCGTTTTATGGACTACTACTGGAGAAATGACAGCCTGAAATTTATAGGGAGTAAAGGGATTACCTATGGATGGCAAAAAACCTTAGACAATTACCTGAAGACTTATCCTGATAAAACAGCAATGGGACGTTTGACTTTCAGCATTAAGGAATGCACTCAACTTTCAGCCAGCAGTATTTATGTTATTGGTAGCTGGCATCTTGAAAAGGAGAAACCGGCAGGGGGATATTTCACTCTTCTATGGAAAAAAATAAATAGTAAATGGGTTATTGTAGCTGACCACACAAGTTGAAACATGATTGAACCGGGAATTTACAGACACTACAAAGGTAAGATCTACGAAGTGATTGGCATTGCGAAGCATAGTGAAACATTAGAAGAGTTAGTAGTTTATAAAGCAACGTATCAGGCCGAAGGGGAGAATCTATGGGTAAGACCAGCTAAAATGTTTGAAGAAAGCATAATTGTAAATGACAAGCAAGTGAGGCGTTTCGAAAAATTGTAACTTTTAAAACACTGTCTTCGTCTCATTACACAAGCGAATTGGCCCCCTGTTAAAAAACTTAAAAAGCACAAATTAATTAGCTGATTTTTACTTATTTACTATCTTTGCCAGCCCCGTTAAAAGCATGGATTTAAAAGCATCGATCGATAAAAACAACATCCCTAAGCACATAGCCGTTATTATGGACGGAAATGGCCGTTGGGCAAAGAAACAAGGTGAGGATAGAATCTTTGGGCATCATGAGGGGGTTAACTCGGTGCGTGAGATCGTTGAGGCTTGTGGAGAGATTGGGGTAAAGTATTTAACTCTTTATGCGTTTAGCACAGAGAATTGGAACAGGCCGAAAGAAGAAGTGGATGCACTAATGGAGCTACTGGTTTCTTCCATTAGTATGGAAACACCAAACCTTATCGAAAAAGGCGTTAGGTTAAAGGTAATAGGAGATATCGCCAGCCTGCCACCTTCTTGTCAAACCGAACTACAGGAATCTATTGACAGAACGGCGGTAAATGATCGTGTTACTCTGATCTTAGCTTTAAGTTACTCCAGCAAATGGGAAATTACCGATGCGGTTAAAAAAATCGCTGCGATGCTCGAGAAAGGAACAATAAATGCGAAAGACATTACTCCCCGCCTGATAGAAGAAAATTTAAACACAAAGGATTTCCCAGATCCGGAATTAATGATACGCACCAGCGGTGAAAACAGAATCAGCAACTTCTTACTTTGGCAACTGGCTTATGCGGAATTTTATTTCACCGACGTACTATGGCCCGACTTCCGTAAGAATGAATTTTATAAAGCCATTCTTTCTTACCAGGGCAGGGAAAGGCGTTTTGGAAAAACCAGCGAACAAATAAGCAGCAACTAAATTAATGTCTCTAAAGAGGTATACATTCTTTTTTCTACTGATAGCGGCATTTTCACTGCAAGCTCAGGTTAGCGATTCACTTTTGCTTGAACTTGCAAAAAACAAAAAAAAATATCGCCTCGCTCCAATTAAAGTAGAGGGGGCCGACTACACGGATAAAAGTGTTATCATACTTCTTTCAGGTTTGATTGAGGGTGAGGAAATCTCTATTCCCGGAGATAAGATCAGCGATGCCATTAAAAATCTCTGGAAACAAGGGCTCTTTGAAGATATTCAGATTGTGCAGGACAAGGTTGTAGGTGATGACATGTTTCTGATTATTAGAGTTGTGGAAAGACCCCGCCTGACCAAATTCAGTTTTAAAGGAAGGGTAAAAAAAGGCGACGCAGATGATATCCGTAATAAAATAAGACTCCTCAAAGAACGGGTTGTGACGGATTATATGATCGGCACTATTAAAAACACTGTACGGGATTATTATGTTGACAAAGGATTTTATTTTGCAAAAGTTGACGTTACGCAAACAAAAGACACGGCCGCTAAAACACCACATACTATTCTGACCATAAGAGTTTCGAAAGGAAGAAAAGTGCGGATTAAGAAGGTCAGATTTATCGGTAACACTGTGGTTAAGTCCTGGAAGCTGCGTCGTGGCATGGACGACACTAAGCAGTTTCGCTGGTACAATCCGTTTAATTCAGGCAAATACCTTGAAGAAAATTTAAAGAAAGATCTCCCATCTATTGCCGCCAAATATAATTCCAAAGGTTACAGAGACGCAAGAGTATTAAGAGACTCGGTATATTTTGTGAGCGATAATCGTGTAGCAGTTGATATTTATATTGAAGAAGGACACAAATATTATTTCGGAAAATTCAAGTGGTTTGGAAACACAAAGTACCGCAGCGGGCAACTTGATACCGTTCTAAACATCCAACCCGGTGATGTATACGATCAGAGTAAACTTGAACAGAAGTTGTTTATGAATCCAAATGGCTTCGACATCTCGAGTTTGTATCTTGACGATGGATATCTTTTTTTCCAGGTTCACGAACAGGAAAGCAATATTCACAATGACACCATTGATTTTGATGTCATGATGTTTGAAGGAAAACAAGCTACGATTAATAAAGTAACTATAAAAGGCAACGATAAAACAAACGATCATGTTATTTATCGCGAGATCAGAACCAGGCCTGGGCAACTGTTCCGCCGTTCCGATATTATCTATAGCAACCGACAGTTATCTCAGCTGGGGTATTTTGATCCCGAAAAATTAAATGTTATACCAACTCCAAATCAGGCTGATGGTACGGTTGATATTGAATACATCGTTGAGGAAAAACCAAGCGATCAGATTGAGCTTAGCGGTGGCTGGGGCGGAAACACACGGTATACCACCGGCGGAACTTCCCGCGGATTAGGTATTGTTGGAACGCTTGGAGTTACGTTCAATAACTTTTCTACAAAGAATTTTTTCAAGCGAGACTCCTGGAGACCTTTACCCTCAGGCGATGGACAAAGATTGAGCATCCGTGCACAAACTAACGGGGTTTATTACCAATCTTATAATTTCTCATTCACAGAACCATGGCTCGGCGGTAGAAAACCGAATTCCCTGACCGTTTCTGCTTTCCATTCTCTATTTAACAACACCGCTGAAAAAAAGTACGTAACGGTGGATGGCGTTAAAAAGATCAATCCGAAGCGCTCCAGCATGAGCGTTATTGGCGGATCCATTGGCTTGGGGCGCAGGCTTAAGTGGCCAGACAACTACTTCAACATGTATACGAACCTGAACTATAATTACTACGATTTAATTAACTACAATTCTTTCGTAATGACCTCAGGTTACGCGCACGATCTTAACTTGTCGATAAACATTTCCCGTAATTCGGTTGACGCACCTATTTACCCGAAGAGTGGATCAAACTTTGTAATCAGCGGACAATTTACCCCACCATATTCAGCGTTTAACAGCATAAATTATGCAGACCCCAATCTTCCTAATGAAACACGTTATAAATACATCGAGTATCAAAAATATAAGATCACGGCGGAGTGGTTCACACAGTTAACTAATAAAAAGGCCGCAGAAGGGCAGGAAGCGAGAAACCTTGTACTTCGTACAAAAATTGGTTATGGTTTTCTGGGCAAATACACAAGCAAAACAGGATACTCTCCGTTTGAGCGTTTTTACATGGGTGGCAGCGGTATCAGTGGCTTCCAGAATTTTGTGGCACGGGAGATCATTGGTATGAGAGGATACAAGGACATGTCATTATCGCCACAATACGGGGATCCTATTGCGGCCCGCTACACCATGGAATTACGTTATCCCGTTAGTTTAAATCCTTCTGCAACCATTTTTGTGCTTGGTTTTGCCGAAGCCGGAAACACATGGAGTTCTATAAACCAGTTCAATCCTTTCCAGGTGAAAAGAAGCGCAGGATTCGGGCTCAGGGTTTTCCTTCCAATGTTTGGGTTGCTGGGAATTGACTACGGATGGGGCTTCGATAAATCGCCTGATGGAGATTCCGGAAACGGAAACGGAAAAGGGCAGTTCCACTTCACTATTGGAGGAACATTAGGAGAGCTCTAGAAAATATGTTAATTATTCCATAATTTATATATCGGCACGTTTTATGATTAATTTTAAAAACCATAAAATTCAAATGAAAACTAAGATCGTACTTTTTATAGCCCTGGCGTTCAATTCACTTGGTGTTTTCGCACAAGGTCCCGCTGCTAAATTCGGATACGTGGATACGGATTATATTCTCAGCCAGATTCCTGAGTACAAAGCAGCTCAGGGAGAATTGGATAAAACAAGTCTTCAGTGGCAAAAAGAAATTGACGCGAAATACCTGGAGGTTGATAAACTGTATAAAGCTTACCAGGCCGACGCCATCTTGTTGACCGACGACATGAAAAAGAAACGTGAAAACGAGATCGTAAACAAGGAGAAAGAGGTAAAAGACCTGCAAAAACAGCGTTTTGGTGTGGATGGAGAGCTTTTTAAAAAGCGCCAGGAACTGGTGAAGCCTATACAGGACAAGGTTTATAACGCTATCAAAGCTGTTGCTGAAAAATCAGGTCTTGGTTTTATCCTTGACAAAAGCGGGCAGGTATCTATTTTATATGCAAACGTAAAATACGATAAAAGTGATGATGTATTAGTTTACCTAGGATATAAAAAGTAAATTCGAACCCGAAAAAACAAAATATAGTATGAATACACCAATGAAAAAAGCGCTGTTGATCGTTTTAGCTGCCGGCACAATCGGCCTGGCAAAATCCCAAAAAATAGCGCATTTAAGTTTTGATTCACTCATCAGCCTGATGCCTGAAACCAAAACAGCCACTGAAGCCGCACAAGCCTTTTTCAAGGGACTTGAGCAGGAAAGTATTGCAATGCAGACAGAGCTTGAAAACAAGTATAAATCCTACATGGAGACTCAAACTACCATGAGCGAACTGGTAAAAAGGAACAAGGAAGAGGAAATGCAACAGTTGCAAAACCGTATCCAGGATTTCCAACGCCAGGCAGAAATGGAATACAAGAAAAAATCTGCTGAATTAACCGCTCCAATCATGGAAAAAGCAAAAAAAGGTATTGAAGCGGTTGCCAAAGAAGGTGGATACAAATACGTTCTTGATACAAGTGAAGAAAGGACATCTGTTTTATACAGCGAGTCTTCCGATGATATTTTGATGGCCGTTAAGAAGAAACTAGACGCCATGCCACTGGCAAATATACCAGGCTCCGGCGCCGCTACCCCAAATAATGGCGCACAAAAGCAGCCTACACCTGCTGGCGGATCTAAGCCACCGGCTCCTAAGAAATAAATAGTACTAAACCCTCTCCGGAGGGTTTTTTTATTTAGGCCAGGCAAGGGGCAGTCTTTATCAATACTAAGACAGGAAACCTGATTCCAACAACTTGTTATTATCCTGACAAAGTAAAGCCGCGAAAAGAAACACCCTAATGGTTAAAAATTTGCGAAGAAAAATTAAAGTTATTCAATTTTTTGGTGGGTGAAAGACTTCATCCTGAACACAACGAAGATTAAAAATACCCGTTACAAAATTTAAGATCTTTACTCCCTTTCCCAGCGTAAGTCCCTTATGTGAACCGGAATTTCTTTAAAATCATTTAAGGCTGAAAATTTTTTTCAGTCTTTTTTTTTGCCGTAATTTACAAGACTATGCAACCATTAGTTATTTACAACACATTAACGAGAAAGAAAGAAGAATTTAAGCCGATCAATCCGCCTTTTGTTGGCCTGTATGTGTGTGGTCCTACCGTATACAGCGACGTGCATCTTGGGAATTGTCGCACTTTCATGTCCTTCGATCTTATTTATCGTTACCTGTTGCATTTAGGCTACAAGGTTCGATATGTGCGTAACATAACCGACGCAGGACACCTTGAAGGTGATCGCGATGAAGGGGATGATAAATTTGCAAAGAAAGCAAAGCTCGAACAACTTGAGCCTATGGAGATTGTGCAGAAATACACAGTGGGCTTTCATGACATCATGCGGGAGTTTAATACCTTGCCTCCAAGTATAGAACCAACCGCTACCGGCCATATCTGCGAGCAAATAGAAATGGTGAAGGATATTTTAAAAAACGGTCTCGCTTATGAAATAAATGGCACGGTTTATTTTGATGTTGAGAAATACAGCAAGGAATATAACTACGGTCAACTCACCAACAGGAAACTGGAAGAACTTTTGGAAGGCACGCGCGAATTGAGCGGCCAGGACGAGAAAAAAGGAAGATTGGATTTCGCGTTGTGGATCAAAGCAAAACCAGAAACGCTTATGCGCTGGCCTTCTCCCTGGGGATGGGGATTTCCTGGTTGGCATATTGAATGCTCGGCAATGAGTCGTAAGTACCTCGGCGATGTTTTTGATATTCACGGCGGAGGAATGGATCTGCAAGCCACACATCATACCAATGAAATTGCG
>JAEUTM010000264.1 GCA_016788025.1 Bacteroidia bacterium | reverse complement strand
GGTAGAATCAACTTCTTTAAGTTCCGTTTTAATGGTAAGATAGATGGTTACCCTGCGATTGAATCAGTGTATTACATCCAGGATACACGTGGCGAAGGCGAAGATGCCAAATTGAAAGAAATTGGTAAAATCTCAACTAAGTTTTACAAAAGAGATCTTAAACCTTATCTCAAAGATCAGCCAATGATCTGGTCAGATCTAGATAAGTTTACCTTCAATGAGCAAACGGTAGTTAACGCAATTAAGGAGTTTAATAAATTCTACGTTATTTCAGGAAACTAGTAAAGCACTAATTAACATAAGATGCCCGTTTCAAATGAGACGGGCATTTTTGTTTATTATTTCTCCGCTTTTTTGCCTGGCTTTATTTCTTTCCATCCGGTGAGGTCGCGGATTACCACAGAGGCACAGGTTAATCCAAATGCTGCAGGAAGGTATGAGATGGTGCCATAGGCAGATTTCTTATACTTGCTTCCGTCGGTGCGCATGATGGAGTATTTTGCTGGAATTTCATCGCTGTATACAGCTTTTATCCCCTTGTAAATATTCATGTAACGCAGGCGCTTGCGAACGTATTGAGCCATCGGACAAATGTTGGTTTGCGCAATATCTACCACTCTTATTTTTGTGGGATCCATCTTACCTCCGGCTCCCATGCTGGAAATAATGCGTTGGTTATTGTAGTAGGCTGTCTGAAGCAGGTATAGTTTCGGAGAAATGCTATCAATGGCATCGATGACGTACGAAAATTTTTGGGCAAGAAAGACCTTCATGTCGTCCGGATTTTTAAACTGATCGATCACGTTTAATTCAATGTCCGGATTAATTTGTTTTAATCGTTCACCCATCAACTGAGCTTTGTTCTGGCCATGCGTGGTGGCGAGGGCCTGGAGCTGACGGTTTCGGTTTGTTGGATCGACGGTATCACCGTCTATAATGGTCATTTTGCCCACGCCGCTCCTGCCAATAGCTTCGGCAGCATAAGAGCCAACGCCCCCAAGTCCCACAATCAAAACGTGAGCGTTGTTTAATTTTTCAAGTCCTTTTTCGCCTACCAACAAGGCGGTTCTCTCCATCCAACTTGTATCCATATTCGTCTTTTTTAACCACAAAGTGCACTAAGTTTCACACAAAGTTCTCAAAGTGATTTATCTGGTTTAAGGTTTTATTAATCTTTTGTTTTTTAACGACAAAGTTTGTATGTAGTGTATTTCATTCTTTGTGAGCATTGAGCCTTCTTCGCGTCCTTTGTGGTTAGTACTAGCGAGTTATAATTTGAAATTAAATACTTCCTGAAAATTTGCTTTCATCTGTTCTTTGATGATTTCTTCGTCTATTCCCAGTATTTCGGAAGCTTTTCTGTAAATGTACTTTATCGAAATCTCAGCATCGTCGGTTTCGAGGAAAAAATTTTTGCGGCCAACATTTTTAATGGCCTTCGCTGCATTTGAATCATAGCCTAAAAGAGCTTTTCCAAAAGAGAAGTGCATGCCCTCGTTTACAAGGATTCTGGCAATATTCTCGTTGTTGTTAAATCCATGGACAATAACGGGGACTTTATTATCATTCAGATTAAGACAGTTTACCAGTTCATTAAAAGCCTTCACGCAATGTATGATTAATGGCTTTTTGACTTCGTTTGCAATTTTAATCTGCGCTACAAATACTTCCTGTTGTAGCTCAAAATCAACTTTGCTCAGTTTATCCAGGCCACATTCGCCAACTGCAAGGCATCTTTTTTCATGAACAGCAATTCTTAGTTCCTGTAAACAAGCTAAATGGGTATCCTTTTCAATAAACCAGGGATGTAATCCATAGGAATAATAATTAGGTTTTTCGCGATTGCCAAGATCAAGGTTAACCAGTTCGATTTTAGCGTCGTACAATTGCTTATGGGTATGAGTGTTGATAAACACGCTTATTTTTCTTTTTAGGGGGATTTTATTCCGGAAGCAAACTTAGTAACTTTAAAAATCGGTAATAAGCATGAATTCTAAACATTATAACAAAGTTACGTCAATAATTTATAAGGAACTGGAAGAGGTTGTAGGGGCCGAGTATATAAGCTCGGATAAAGAACAGCTGGAAAAGTATGGCCAGGACGAAACGGAGGACTTTTTATTTTTGGCTGAAGTGGTTGTTAAGCCTAAGGACACCGCGGAGGTTGCTGCTGTTTCAAAAGTATGCAATACTCACAAAATCCCCTTAACCACAAGAGGTGCAGGTACAGGCTTAAGTGGAGGTGCTCTACCAACCAAAGGAGGACTTGTATTAAGCACTGAAAGACTTAATAGAATCATAAATATAGACGAACGCAATCTCCAGGGGACCGTTGAGCCAGGCGTGATCAATTATATTTTCCAGGAGGAGGTTAAAAAACTCGGATTGTTTTACCCTCCTGATCCCGCCAGTTGGGGAAGCTGCAGTCTGGGAGGAAATATAGCGCACAGCAGTGGTGGGCCAAAGGCTGTTAAGTACGGTACAACGAGAGACTATGTGTTGAATCTTGAAGTGGTGTTACCAAACGGGGAAGTTATCTGGACAGGAGCCAATACACTTAAGTACTCAACAGGATATAACCTAACGCATTTAATGATTGGCAGTGAAGGCACGCTTGGTATCGTAACCAAGATTGTGTTTAAGCTCATACCCATGCCTAAGAACGATTTGTTAATGCTTGTTCCATTTCGAAGTGCTGAAGATGCCTGCAAAGCAGTAGGAGAAGTGTTTAGGGAAGGCATTATTCCCAGTGCTATGGAGTTTATGGAAAGGGATGCAATTGATTGGAGTATCAAATATTCGGGAGATGTAAATTTTGAGATCAAGCCAGAGTGGCAGGCTTTACTTTTAGTTGAAGTGGATGGAAACAATCCCGACGTGCTGATGGCCGACTGCGAAGTGATAGGAAATGTAATGCAAAAAAACAATTGTGACGAAATCTTATTTGCTGACAGTGCGGAGCAAAAGAATGCACTTTGGAAAATAC
>JAEUTM010000185.1 GCA_016788025.1 Bacteroidia bacterium | reverse complement strand
GAAAAGACAGAAATCAGATAAAAATAACTCTTACCAGGTATTTGTTTTGACCTCGGAGGCATAGGATAGCGATAGCTTAAAAATGAGAATAATCGTGCAGTAATCATGCCAGTAAACTGTGGTTTTTTCTCCACATTTTTTTGAAGTGAAAGAGTTTTAAGAAATGCATCCTGCTTAAGCCGCCTTAATATCAGGAAGTTGAACGCAATTTGAAGGGGTGGCATCAAATTGGTTTTAAAACTCTTTAACAACCCTGAAGCCATGTTTAAAAAGTCCTTCATTTTTCAGCTTAAAACCGTGTACTGGATTGAAAAGCATCTTTGCACTGAAATTCTTCGCCTCGAAAAGGCAAGCACAACGCTTGCTCTTAAAGCTTTTTTCAGAAGTTATTATGCTATGCTTAAGAAACACGCGAAGCGTATAGAATGTTCATTTTATTTACTGCATGAAAAAAGGCAAACAAAAAAATCTGAAACCTTGTCAAAACTTTTTGATCTGACTAAGAAAAATCTTAAGGCAAGTCAATTTCGGTCTGAGCTTCGTGATGTGCAGATCTTAAGTTCCATCACTCACATAGAATCGGAAGGCATCAAAGCGTATGAAAAATTGCTTGACCTTGCGTATGCTAACGGTGAATTTGAAGTGGCAGATCTGATAGAAGATTGTTTGGAAGAAGAACGCGAAGCAAGGCATGTATTTAATACGCTTTATGCAGATCGCCAGAAAAAAGTTTCAGAACAAGAGGCTCGAAATTTTGTTTCGTCCTTTAACATAGGCGGCTATTTAAACGGCCTGCAGACCTGATCTCTTATGCAAAAAGCCAATCCTAAACGTCAGCTCCGGAAAGGGCAAACACAGCGTAAACCAGGCATGGAGTACAAAATGGATCCTGCCCCGGTGTACGACGACAAGACGCGTCACTGTAGAGGAAATCTGAATGGTAAAATCGCGTTAATAACAGGCGGTGACAGTGGCATTGGCCGGGCAGTTTCAATTCTATTTGCAAAAGAAGGCGCTGAAGTTGTAATTGTATATTACAACGAACACAAGGATGCTGAAGACACACGCCGCGTCATAGAAGAATACGGCGGAAAATGCACCCTGATAGCAAGTGATCTCAGCAAAGAGAAAAATTGCGTCTCGGCAATTTCCAAATTCAAAAAACAGTACAAATACCTGGATATATTAGTAAACAATGCAGGCACTCAATCTGAAAGCAAAGGTCTGGAAGAGATCAGCACCGAACACCTTTTGAAAACGTTCAGCGTAAATCTGTTCTCCTTTTTTTGGATTACTAAATCGGCGATCAATCTTATGAGAGAAAATTCCTGCATTATCAATACAGCTTCGGTTACGGCCTACCGTGGAAGTGCGAAACTGATCGATTATGCTTCGACAAAAGGAGCGATTGTATCTTTCACGCGAAGTCTTTCCGCTAATCTTGCAGAAAGAAAAATCCGGGTAAATGCGGTGGCTCCGGGTCCTGTTTGGACGCCCCTGATCGTATCAAGCTTTAAAGCACGTAAAGTTTCAAGCTTTGGCAGCGAAGTACCCATGAAACGCGCTGGAAATCCATCTGAAATTGCAAGTTGTTATTTGTTTCTGGCAAGTAACGATTCGGCGTATATGACTGGCCAGGTGTTACATCCTAATGGTGGTGAAATTGTCAATGGTTAGCCATGTTAGTTCAAGCGCAGAGCATAGAAACACTATCACCGGGAATTTTGTCGGTTATTTCGAGAAATCCCGCGCAAAGCGCCGAGGCGGTAAATCTCATCTATGTAAGAAACAACGATCCGGGTATTAAGCGCATCAAAAAGGGAAAAGGATTTTCCTACTTCTACAACAACAGAAAAGTAACCAATAGGGAAGATCTTCAAAGAATCAGGAAGCTTGTTATTCCTCCAGCCTGGAAAAATGTCTGGATCTGCACTTCCGAAAACGGACACTTGCAAGCAACAGGTTTCGACCTTCGGGAAAGAAAACAATACCGCTATCATAGCTTGTGGAACTCTCTTCGCAATCATACAAAGTTTTTCAGGCTCTACGATTTTGGGAAGTCGCTTCCAGCCATGAGGAAACAAATAAAAAAGGATTTATCCCTGCCCGGTATGCCTTTACGAAAAGTGCTTGCTCTAACCCTTGAATTAATGGAACGTACCAACATCAGGGTTGGAAACGATCAGTATGAAAAACTGTATGGTTCTTATGGTTTAACCACTTTAAAAGATAAACATGTAAAGTGTTCAGGCGACAGCGTGAAATTTTCTTTTAAAGGCAAAAAAGGAATTTATCACAGTATTGATCTGAAAGACAAAAGGCTTGCTAAACTCGTAAAACAATGCAGAGACATTCCGGGCAGGGAGTTATTTCAATATATTGATGAACAC
>JAEUTM010000495.1 GCA_016788025.1 Bacteroidia bacterium | reverse complement strand
CATATTTAAACGCTCGCCTGTTTCAATATTAATAGCATATCCAGGGAACCAGCCCATGCTCATTGTAGAGGTAGTAGCCGCGTCACCCGTAGCGCCCGGTGAACCATACGCAACCCCATTCTTATCTACTGACAAGTGTTTCCTCGGTTGGAAGTAAACCGCATTCCCTTCACTGAGATCCGATTTTTCCTGCATTTCGAGAACTACACAACGCGTCCATTTCGACTTATCACGTGTAAATACGATCACAGTGCTGCTCAGTTTTCTCAAATCAGTATTTCCCTGCGCAGGGCCTGGAGATGCTCCACCCTGATGTTGCTGACCATTATAGATATTAAGGAAATTCCTATCCAGGTTCCAAATTTTTGCATTGAATGCAGGCCCAGCAAAAATCCTTGTCGGCGAAACGTTTGTTGGACCAGGAGTAACAGAATAGTAAGATGCACATAATGCATACGGTGCCCATGTGCCTCCTAATATTTTTGCGAATTGTTTATCAGGATCATAGAACGCAGCATCTGTTTCAACCTTTTTGAAATATGCATCTTCCTGATCGTCTGTTTTGTTACTGCCAGATAAAATCCAGTTAAACGGCGTATACCCTTCCTGATCAACTACAGAGTTCAGCCAGTTAGCGGCACCACCAGTGTAAGCTATTCTTGCCCCAAGGAACGCGTTCGGCTCCGGTTTATATATAGAATCGATTGTTAAACTGGTTCGCGTGTAATCGATATAACGATTTACCCTTTCACCTGGATCAGATACCTGTTTTACTGTAACTGAGAAACCAAGCTCCTGGAAATAAAATTCATTACCAACTTTGATCGTTTGATAATACACATCTTTAGGGTCATGAATCGTGGCGATGTCATTTGCACGATAGATTTTGCCAGTATGCAGATCTTTTAATTCCCAACTTGTTGTCTCAATATTCAAGGTACCCATTGTTCCTTTGAGGGTATCGCCTTTTGGCGTCTTGCTCATTGCATTTTTAGACTCAGTAGGTGTAAGAGAGTCCATTTTACTATTGATAAAACGGAATGAAAACTCTGAATCTTTCACGTTTAGCGGATCAACAACTTTAATACTAATAGGGCCCTGAGCATTTTCATAAGTAATCTGCTCTCTAAAGTAGTCCTTCACAATTGCATCTTCCGACTCCTGTGTCAGTGTAAGAATATTTCCTCCGTTACCCTGGCCTTCTATACGTGTGATTTTTGGACCAAAACCGTATGCCGAATTTGCAAGTGTACCACCTTTCTCCATATCGGTATTATGAGGAGTAGCGGACGCACGCTTAGATTTACGACCTTCAAGGTAGGGACGTTTCTGTCCCATAGAATTTTCGGTCTGGTTCGGGTCAGCATTGTTAACCGGCTGATCGGGTTTATATTTTAAATACTGGTTGTAAGCATAAGCAACCGCGATAAAATAGTATTGTTTATTATTTACGAGCTTCCTGTTTTCAAGAGTTGAGAACACGTCTTCAGTGATCCTGAAGGTTGTTGTAATACCTTGATCAGCACCATCAACTTTTAAAGTTGGAACCTCAGCTCCGAGAACGTTATCCTGTTCATAGTTAATCAGCCGCGTTACACCGTTGGCAAGGTCACATTGAAAAATCTGTCTTGCTTTGGTTTTATCGTCAAGGTCGTTAGAAGTTACTTTATCATCAACAACCTGGTAAACGATATAGCCTTCAAAACGGTACGTTTTATCAGGGTTACGTAAGCCAGGAATGCTTGACGAAGGATCTGAGGTGATTGTTACATCTTCTTCAGCATAGTCATTATTGAATTGTCGGTAGTTATTAGTTCCTTTTTCATTTGTCAGGTAAACGATCAATTCATTTTCCATTTCCTGAATGGTCATATTTGGAGCCTCAGGTCCGTCGAGTAATTTGAAACAATTGTCAAATAAAGCCTGAGCTTTAACGTCAGCATTAAAAAGTAATTCTAATGATTGCAGGTTTCCGCCTTTACTCGAGCTCTGAGCCCAAGGACAACCGAACGTGATTTCATTAACTGCCCCCGGCTTCAATGTGAACGGTCCGGCGGATTGGATAAACCTCCTATCACCAGGAGTATTACCAGATCCACGCTCTGTCCAACCTGTGTTGGTAACCGGGTTACCATCGTAAATAAAGGTAGAAGGGCTTGTACCACCGTAAGCGTTGCCACCTTGCGTAAATGGCGAACTATCTTTCCAGAAGCCGGTCATATAGTTATAGTAGTGAACAGCAATAGCCGGGTTAGTTGTCTGTGGAGGGAAAGCTCCGTAGTTATTGTTATAATAGGTGAAACGACTCATCTGGATAGTCTCTCCCGCTTCATCTTTCACTCCATCCATGTCATTATCAATTCCGTCACCTACGTCGGCCAAAGGACCGCGGAAGAAGTCGCAACCAAGCGCCGGAGGATAATCACCATAACCGTTTGCACCCATTGCAGTTTCGTCGAAAGGATCGGCATTATAGATATAACCTAAACCTTTTTTAACATCGCAACCAACATAATCATCCAGGAAATAACCCAAATCTGCATCCGTCCAAACTGAAAAATATGTTTTATTTAATTGGAAAGAAGAGCGGTTAAAAACCTCGTAACTATAGAAGGTCATATTGTTGATCTCGTCATTGGTTTTGAATGCGAAGGCCTGAGCCCTAACTTCAACGCCAAGTGGCACACCTTGTGTTTCTGTGTGGACACCGCCATTATCGTTAAATACCCAAAACAAGGTGTAGTCACCAAACAATTTAGCCTTACAAACACCAAGTGCATCAGTTTCAGCTCTGTCGTAAACATCATATGCAGGATAATCTTTTGAAGCAATTGGATCGTAAACACCGTCAAAATCAACGTCCACAAATGGAGCAAGTCTCTTTCCTTGTTTCATACTTACATCTCCGTTTCCTGGCCATTGCGTGATATTTGAACTAGGTGTTGCACCATTTTTCACAAACATATCAACTTCCGTCCTGGTGAGCTGGAAAATCTGGTCATATTTTGAACAGGTAGCCGGAT
>JAEUTM010000478.1 GCA_016788025.1 Bacteroidia bacterium | reverse complement strand
CATCCACCTAACAAGACATAAAGCCAAAATAAACTGTAAAAGCAGTATATTTAAAATACACTGGTTAGGTGGATGAGTGGCTGAAATCACCGGTTTGCTAAACCGACGTACGGTGTTAAGCCGTACCGGGGGTTCGAATCCCCCCCTGACCGCACTGAAGTAGAAGCGCCCCTTTCGCAAGAAAGGGGTTTTCTTTTTTAGATGAGCGCTGAAAGCTTGCTTTCATGAGCGATTCGAAAAAAGAAAAAAACCGTTAGGGCGCTTCACTTCAGTGCGGGCCCACCACTGAGGGATCAACGAGCGAAGCGAGTTAATCCTCCCGCAAATAATCCAACATTTTATTCAAATCTGAAATAAACCGGTTCGAACTTGGGAACCTTCTACCCGCCACAAAGCAGAAAAGCCCTTTCGAAGTTTTTTCGGAGGGGCTTTACGCTTTGTGGCGGGCCTGACATTGAATCAGGCGCAAAACCTGGGATCAATGAATCAGGTACAAAGCCTGTGAACTAAGTAAATTATTTTTGGATTTTAAAGAGGAAGAAATTTCATCTGTAACGCCTCTATATTGCGCTCTAAATGCTTTGATTTGGCATTGAAAGATTTGGCTGGCAGATCTCTCCGCTGATAAAAAAAATAGTTTGCCCGAGCATAGAGACAAGATTCTTTATTGTGATAATCAAATGAGCGCGACCAGTAATAAAAAAAGAAGCTGCCTTTTTAAGACAGCTTCCTGAGCAATTGCTTAATTTATTAGTCGGATACCATTTTTAAAAAATCATTTTCTATGAAAATCATTTCTCAATTACCAGTTTTGTAAATTCTGTATCTCCAAATCTATTTCTAAGCGATATCATATACATACCGGCTTCATAAGGAAGGATGAGATCATAGGTATTGTTATGAGTCGTGATACTTGCTTCATAGATAATTTTTCCTGCCATATCAATCAGAGTAAATTGTAACACTTCACTTTCTAAAGCACTCTGTATGGTTAGTTTGCCATTGGAAGGATTAGGGAATACTGCCGAATGCCTCAGTTCAATATTTTTTGAAATCCCAAGAACCTGAGCGCTATCTATGCCTTGTTTCGGAGCAGGTAGAGGTGGATAGAAGGGCTTTGCACAGAGCGTAGCTGAACCTGAAGCGTAGAACAACCCTACACTTGGTGCATATCCTGGTGAACCCCATAAATTGTTAATTGGTTCAGAAGGCGGGCCAGGTGTTACATATAGAATGGAATTCCAGGCAGAAGTTCCAGGGTCCAAAACTGTTTCCCAGGTACCCGCGCCCCAGCTACCCGCCCACATGTTACCAGAAGGTAAGTTGCTGTTACCCTGTGTACCAATAGCACCATTACCATTACGAATACGCAGTCCTTCCACGTTGTTGTTCATCACGTTATTCATCCAGGTGCAAGGATTGTTGCCATAAAACTCAAAACCTTGCTGTCCGCCGGTAACAAAATTGCAGGTAATTTGCGGAAACATATTATCTACAAAAGTCATGCATCGCCCCGTTGTATTCGTACAAAAAACTCGGTTGTCTTGTACTACTTTACCTCCTTGTGTATTGGTCATAAAAAGCCCTGTACCATAAGTGTTAATCATGTTGTTACTGATTTCCAACGGTAAATTCGACATTTCAGTAATTGATATTCCCCAATCAACTCTATCAAGAATGTTACTTTGAATGAGGTTGTTTGCGCCCGGGAACCAAAGGGCACTGTTTGGACCATACATATTTACAGCGCCGCTCATTACTTCCGTAGTTACAGGTGTGCTACTGTTAACTTGCGGGCCAAAAAAGTTCTGCGAAATGTCAATCAGCATAGAGTATATTCCGGTTGCGGGCATGACCCCAAACATAAATGGTCCGCTATAAAAATCCAAAGAAACACCCGAATTAAGGTTACTGAACCTGTTGTTTTTGATGTTGTAGTGAAACCTGTTTGTCTTAGCATAAACACCCATCCAACCACTGGTATTAGACCCTCTGAAAAGATTGTGCTGTATATCTGCTTCGGTTACGTCCCACATGCACACTCCTCTCGCAGGCCATCCGCCCATGCCAACTGCTTGTGCATTCCATTGGTTAATCCAGAAACGGTTACCTGCAGATGCTGATCCTCCGGAAGTAGTAGGATTCAGATCCAAACGAGCATTCATTAAGCTATTCATGCTGTGCCAGATTCCCATGAGGCCCATATATTGGAAGGAGTTGTTGCTGGTGGTTAAGCTGGCTTCGTTTACATACATCCCAATATGCATGTGATCGAACAAATTAAAATCAGCTGCATTAGGTTGAGCCCATGAATTGAAGTCAACACCTGGTCCCGCTGGTGCACCGCTGGTATTTACATCAATGTTTTGAACGTTGATACCAATTGGTTGAATAAATCCTTGAGGGTAAATATGGTGAGGATAATTATTAGCCCCAAGGAAAAACGGCGGGTTTAGTGTGCCGGAAAGATTATTATCGTACCGCAAGCCACCCGGCGCTGTTGAACTGTTAGGCCAGGATGGTGTTGCCAGAGGAGGGCTGAACGGAATATCCCGATAAGTAAACACGCAGGATTTTACAAGCATCGGAATGTGACTGACCGTACTGTTGCTAATATTTATTCCGTACCAGTTTTTATTGAAGATCACACCGTCAAGATTCAGCAGAGGAGTTGCCATCCCAGGCCCAACTTGATCAATGTCTATAGCTGTTTGAGCATCTTCGATCATGGAAGGTAATCCCATGGGTCCTGGAGCGGATATAACATTTCCTCCATTTTCAACAACGATACCCGTCCACAGTGTTTGACACGCATAAAGGTGCGCATCCTCCAGTACAAGTGTTGCTCCTGGTTTGACAGTTATTTTCGTCATCAAATCCATAATAAAACTTCCCGTCGACAAGGTAAAATTTCCTGGCCCGTTAATCGTCAGATCACCTAGCACAAGCGGGCCATTAAGAACGGATGTGTTATTACCCGCCTGAACCGTAGAGGGTGGCACCGATGGCACTACCGACAAATGGGGACAACAGTTCCAATGCACCGTAAGTTGATACTGTGCAGAAGGCGTGCACCCGGGAGCTGCAGCAATAACAGTATATATCGTAGTAACCGTTGGATTTACGGAAACAGTTGGAGAGTTTACGTTTACCGGTAACCATGTGTATGATGTTGCTCCAGGCAGTGTAGCGGAGAGAACTGATCCTGGCGAATAACCGCAGTGGAGTATAGGACCACCATATGAGATACCGGCTTGCCAAATATTAACCCATTGTGTGAATGTATAAGCGCATCCGTAAGGTGCAGTTGTGTACGTGGCAATAATAGGATAATAGCCTCCTTGTAATGTTCCGGCAGTATTAAAATCATATTGCCCCCCGGTAAGAGTTACTCCTTGTCCGCTGAAAGTGCAGTTCGGGGCTGCTACATACTGCTGCAGGTTGGTGTAGGATGCATTACAGTTTGTGTTGCTTGGTAGCGCAAAAAACGCAGTTGGAGATGGGCAACACGTCATGGTGGTTACTTGTAGCGTTGCACTGGAGGCACAGGCCAAAGGAGAAGTTGCCGTTACTGTATAAATGGTGTTTACAGTAGGACAAACCACAGTGGTTGAACCGGTTTGATTAACTGGCAACCAACTAAAGGTTACTGGTGAAGAAAATGTGGACGTAGCCGTGAGTGTCTTGCAAGGACCTATATCCGTGCACAACGTAACATTGGGTGAACTAAGCGGAATGAAAGCTCCCGGAGTGAGCGTGATTGCCGCCGTGTTGGTGCAACCACCAGAGTTTAAACCGGTAACCGTAAACGTGGAATTCATCGGTGGTAGAGTTACTAACAGAGGATTAGCGCTTCCACCGGTTGGTTGCCAGGTATAAGAGTTAGCACCGGAAGCAGTCAAGGTATTATTAACCCCGGCGCAAATGGTTAATGGCGATGCATTTATTACCGGAGCTGGATTGGCGATGACTGAGACTGTAGCTCCCGCAGATTTTAAGCAGCCATTCACCGTGGTGGTGTAGTTGATTTGTGATACACCTGGAGTGGCCGCATTAAATTCATAAAACCCTGTGTTTGAGTTGAAGGAAACACCCGGACCGGTAAACGTGCCACCCGGACCATTTGTATAAGGGCCTAGATTCAGTATGGGTTGAAACTGACAAACTGTTGCAGGAGGTGTAAAGCTTATGGCGCTGCCCTGCGGCACAATGGAAACATCATCAATAAATGTATAGGCTGTATTAGACATGAGCCACTTCGCGCTGCATATGGAGAAATAACTCATGGGTGGACCCGATGGAGTAGTAAAAGGAATTTGGTAAAAATTCCATTGATTGTTATTTGATACAGTTACCTGTGTCAGAGGCGTAACGCCCGGAGGCAAAGCGCCAAGGGAGTTATTTACATTGGCAGGAAGTAGAGCTGTTTGACCGCCAAAAGCCAGCACAGCCGGACCTGTAGTCATCCAGTTATTCGTTACTCTCGCCCAAAAACTCAAAACATAAGTGGTATTGGGCATCAGGTTGCTGCTTAGATTGGTTTGAATACCCTCTCCTCCGAATACGGAAGCCCATAATCCAAGGAAAGCATTATTTCCCGGGTTCGGTGCGTCCCAGGTGTCGGCAGGAGGCGTACTATAACTGTTCGGAATATTGTTCGGACTTTGACAGCTGCGAAGATATCGATCTGGTGTGGCCCCCAATACATACCAGCAGTCAATATTCGGTGTGCCCGAGATGGGGATGACTCCACATCCGTTTCCTGATTCAAAGCCGCCGTTGTTTATAATATCGCAGGTACTTGGAATGCAATTGCCACTTTGCGCAAAAATATACACGTAAGTGATGTTACCTTGTCTATTGGTTGCCCCATCAACGGGAATATATCTTAATAAGTGAACACCCGCCTGGTTAGGTGTATAGCTGATGCCAGTATTCCCAACGACCGTTGGAGCGCTGCCATTTCCTGAAACAAGCTGCGGACAAATGATTCTGTTTTGACTGTGAAACATATTTGTAAAACGATCATTTGGAATTAAGCTGGGGGTATTTATGTTATTCCCCACCGTAGTTACGAGAGTGTACGCTCCCGTTGCATCAATTCCATCGTTGATTCCAGCTACACCTGCATTATTACAAGGCGCTGTATATGTATAGTTATTAAGATTAACAGCGTTTCCGTAGAAACTATTGACGGAGTAACCAATATCACAAAGCGCACGTTGCTCCTCTGGTTTGGGATACCTTTTCATAACTCCTGTACCAACACCATCTGCCATTACAAAGTACATGTTGTTGGTCTGGCCTGCAGGTGCGCAGGCATCTTCAAAGTGACTTAGCGATGTGCCGCCTGCCCAGCAATTAGGTGTGCTCACATGTTGCGGTGGCACAACCAAGCCTCCAAACATAATTGCAGCAGAACAATTGGTATTTCCACCATTACAGTTGCCGGGATTAGGTGCAAGGATATTTGGATTAAGAGCTGTGTTCCACTTCCAATTATACATCCTTCCGCCGCAAGCCAGGGTTGGATTAATATTAAGCAACGGAACAGCAGCTTGCGTTTGCAAACTCCTGTCATACCTTGTGTAATAAGGAAACGTCGCGCCAAATCTGGAATCGCCATTCACATCAATTATAGATGCAAAGCCCATCATGTGTAGTGCCTCGTGCAACGCCACAGTGTAAAAATCATACTCGTTTACATTCGGCGCGGTTCCAAGTGTAAGATCCCAGATGTTAGATGGATTGGCAAAATTAAAAGAGATCGCACCGTGGTATACGTTGTTGTTTGTAACAAGAGGATTTGCAACGCCTGTATATGCGTTTGTGCCAGAAACAACGGTTTGCCAGATCATATTGTCTGCGATGCCCCCTATGTTTTGTACTGCAGGAATGGAATAAAATGGAGATCCAAGACCCAGTGTTTGATTTGTGGATGGATTAGATACTCCCATGTTTATGATGTCTCGCACCCAAATGTGCACGCGTCCACCGTTACCTGTTAATGGCGAATTAATAAACTGCGACAGATCGGCAAATACCTGGCAAAGAACTGCTCTCCTGCTTAATTCAATGGCAGAGGTTCCTTCCATACCACTTCCGTTTTCAAAATGCAAAGTAAAGTAAGAACCTGCACAGGTCCATGTAACTGTATTCACCGAGTTATTACCCTGGCCTATAATTTTACCACTACCTCCCGTATTACCTCCTCCGCTGTTTGTCGGGGCCGCATCACGAACAATAAGATCTTCTATGTGATACAAATTGCCCCAACGGTCATAAATATTATCAAGAATGTCGTAACTCTTCTCTCCTTCTAAACCATTGCTTTGTTCCTTAAACGTGCCTGCTGCTGTTGGGGCAGGCTCAGGCTTTTTTTCCTGGGCATGAATCAAAGAGGACATAAACAGTATCAAAATCAGACTTCCGAATTTTTTCATAGTTTTTTGAATTAATGAATTAATGTTTAAGTGGGTTCACAGTCAAAGGACAAAATGTACCAGTACCAAGTTCTTTAGTAACAAACGTTACGAATAGTGCCCGAATGCCAATCATTAAGGATCAGGATGTTTGGCACGCAACAAAATTACTGTGCAACCTGAATATTGACAACGTACCAGGATAGCAGAAATGCAGCTTAAGTCACAAATACTTCTTAGCAAAATAGCATTCTAACAGGCAATTGTACGCAGATCGGATTTTTTGCACATATACCTAAATCGTTTAAGCAGCACTCGAATCCATTCGGTTGAAAGACTAAAATTGATAACTCACAGAAAAATTTGTAATATCTAAATTTTTAGAAAAAGATTGGCTCTTTTTTGGTGCGGCTGGTTAAATATC
>JAEUTM010000475.1 GCA_016788025.1 Bacteroidia bacterium | reverse complement strand
CTGCAACGCCTAAGCCTACACCTGCAGCCGAAAATGTTCTTTCCCTGATCCATCAGTTGATCAACACCAAAAACATCGACCCGCACAGAATTTATCTCACGGGATATTCCATGGGCGGTGAAGGCACATTCGATCTCGCAGGCCAGGAGCCCGCTTTGTTTGCCTGTGCTGTTCCGCTCGCTTCTGTAGCCGACACAGCAAATGCTTCTAAACTAAAAGACATTCCCTTTTGGGTTTTCCATGGAACGGAAGACAATGTAAATCCATTTAAATATTCAAAACTTATGGTCGAAGCCATGAAAAAACAAGGCTCTCATCCTCTGTTTACAGAAGTAAAAAATACAGGGCACGACTGCAGGAACGCTGCTTACCTCAACCCCGAGCTATGGAACTGGGTGTTTAAGCAGGAAAGAAATGATTAGCAGATAACCATGAAAAAGAAGAATCCAGCTTTCAAAAAACATATTCTTATTCCTCTGGGACTTTGCCTGCTTATTGTAATGGTTGGGATCTACATGACCATTTCAGATACTGTTTCTTATGGTCGTGGCAAAGAGTACCGTTATGGACAGGATAAACGAAACGCAGTAAATATAAGCCTGCCGATAACAGGTCCCCAGGCCATTGCTGTGGGTCTTATTATGGCGTCGGTAGTAACATATATTTGGTGGCCACTGAAAAAATAAGAAACAAATGTATAAATGTATCCTTATTAAAACATAAGATTACAGTGTGAAAAATGGCGCTAAAGAAATCACTCTCTTTACCATTTACAAAGACAACACTGGAGATCTGTGGCTGGGAAAAGAAGGAAACGGGGCTTATAAATTCAACGGTACGCGTTTTGAAAGGTTTGGGGATTTTTAACCATGTTAGCGCTTATCATTTGATCTTATTTATTCGTAATTTTGTAGCGGTGATCAAAAAATACCTGATAGTATTTTTATTAATGTTTGCCTATACAATCGTATTGGCGCATAATATCATGCCACATCATCATCATCACCCAACAGATTTCCAGGAAACGAATCCAAATCACCATCATGACGAAGATCATGAAAACCAGGGCCTGGAAATCGACTTCGAAAAATACATTCACAGCGGTGATAATATTATATTCCACAAGTTAAGCCTTAAGCCAGGCTGCAACGTTATCGCCTCAGTCTTTTTAATTGTTGGTTTTCAATTTATCCTTGAAACACCGGAAAGTCCTTCGCTTAAACGATGGACCATCGTGGATATCATACCACGTTCTTCTTATTGCCTTTCTTCCAAAGGCCTGCGTGCTCCCCCTGCCTGTTAGTTTCTCAAGCTGAATTTTTTGGCTTGTTCCGGTCTTTGCCGGTTTTTCTATTATTAAATAAATAGCTTATAACATGCTTAATAAAATCATTGAGTTCTCCATTAAGAACAAACTTATTACCAGTCTTTTTGTACTGGCGCTTATTGCCTATGGCGCTTACGAGGTCACACGCCTGCCCATAGACGCTGTGCCAGACATTACCAACAACCAGGTGCAGGTGATCACGGTAACGCCTTCCCTGGGGGCGCCGGACGTGGAGCGTTTAATCACGTTTCCGATAGAACAGGCTAGCAGCAATATTCCGGGCCTGAAGGAAATCCGGAGTTTTTCCCGTTTCGGTCTTTCCCTCATCACCATTGTCTTCGAAGACAACGTTGATATTTACTGGGCCAGGCAACAGGTTACCGAACGACTAAAAACAGCAGAGCAATATATACCTCCCGGAATAGGCTCACCAGAGCTGGCACCAGTAACCACGGGTCTTGGTGAAATTTACCAGTACGTATTAAGACCAAAACCCGGCTACGAAACAAAATATGGCGCCATAGAATTAAGAACGATCCAGGACTGGATCGTGAGGCGCCAGCTTCTGGGTGTTAAAGGTGTAGCCGATGTAAGTAGTTTTGGCGGCAAGGTAAAGCAGTACGAAATAGCTGTAAACCCGGCAACACTGAAATCATACAACATTACGATTAACGATGTGTTTGATGCATTGGAAAAGAACAACGAAAATACAGGTGGTTCCTACATCGAAAAAGCGTCAACCGTTCTATACATCCGTTCGGAAGGTCTCATTGGAAATATAGAGGACATTAAAAATATTGTTTTAAGAAACACGTCGCATGGAACACCCCTCTTGCTTAACGATGTGGCCGAAGTTCGTATAGGCAATGCAACACGCTATGGGGCCATGACCTACAATGACGAAGGCGAAGTGGCCGGCGCGGTGGTGATGATGCTTAAAGGTGAGAACAGCAGCCAGGTGATAGAAGATGTAAAAGAAAAAATAACGCAGATCAAAAAAACCTTGCCGGAGGGCGTTGAACTGGAGCCTTTCCTTGACAGGACCAAAATGGTGAACAGCGCCATAGGAACGGTGACGCGCAACTTACTCGAAGGAGCTTTGATTGTGATCCTGATCCTGGTGATGTTTCTTGGAAACCTGCGCGCCGGGATCATTGTTGCTTCGGTAATTCCCTTGTCCATGCTTTTCGCCATCATTATGATGAACATATTTGGAGTCAGCGGAAACCTGATGAGTCTTGGTGCCCTGGACTTTGGATTGATTGTGGATGGCGCTGTAATTATTGTGGAAGCCTGTATGTTCCGTTTGCATACGTCGAAACAAGACAGGTTTGATCAGCTGCAGATGGATGAGCTGGTTTACAATACTTCCAAACGCATGCGAAATGCCACTGTGTTCGGGGTATTGATCATCCTTGCTGTTTATCTTCCCATTTTCACACTGGAGGGAATAGAAGGAAAAATGTTCCGTCCCATGGCACAAACAGTGGCCTTTGCTTTGCTGGGAGCTTTTATACTTTCCTTAACCTATGTTCCCATGATCACCTCCTTATTCCTCAGCAAAAAAATAAATCATAACAAAAACATCTCCGACCGTGTTATGGAGGTAATAGAAAACTTCCACCACAAATACCTGCTGAAGGTGCTTAACAATCCAAAAACAATTGTCACCAGCGTATTTGTTTTATTTGGGATTTCTCTTTTTGTTTTTTCAACGCTTGGTGGCGAGTTTATTCCCTCACTGCCAGAGGGCGACTTTGCAGTGGAAACGCGGGTGCTAACGGGCAGTAATCTGACAACCTCCTCTGAAGCCATTATGAAGTCGGCCCACATTCTGAAACATAAATTTCCCGAAATTGAAAAGATTGTGGGGAAAACCGGAAGTGGAGAGATCCCTACGGATCCTATGCCCATGGAAGCCTCCGATATTATGATCATATTAAAAGACAAATCGGAATGGACCAGCGCAAAAACCTGGGACGAGCTTGCAGAAAAAATGGGAGAAGCTTTAAAAGAGGTGCCGGGAGTTACTTACAGTTTTCAGTATCCGGTTGCCATGCGTTTCAACGAATTAATGACCGGATCAAAACAGGATGTTGTCTGTAAAATTTTCGGTGAAAACCTGGATACGCTTTCAAAATATTCGAAAATTGTTGGTGC
>JAEUTM010000088.1 GCA_016788025.1 Bacteroidia bacterium | reverse complement strand
AATTTATAAATAATTCGAAACCACCTCTGAAATTAGAAGCGGCATTAAAGCGACTAATATTTATGTCGTAGGATATTCCACTCTGCAGAGTTCCCTGGGTATACCCCATCCTGAAAACGACTGCATCCCTTGATCTATAACACAAGCCTCCCAATATTGCTTTATTTTCCTCGCGCTTCATATAGTATTTTAAAGACACGTGAGGGATGAGTTCGTAGTATTTGCCCTGGTTTGACACTAACGCTTCCGCAATAATATCTGTATTTTCTTTTATGGGTGTTGAGTAGCTCAAAATATTGGTAAACTTATAGTCCAGTTTGCTCGCATCATTTCCCTGGTATGAAATAGTTGGCGACGAAAGGTGATGTACTCCGATTGCATAGGTAAAACGATGTTTGCCATTGTGAATGTACTGGATAGCAGAACCTAAGCTGATATCAGCAAAATTTCTCACAGTCCAGTTAAATTGCTCGCCTGTCTGCAGTGTTTGATTATAGGCATAACCGTCATACTGATTTTCGAAGGTCATTTTGCTGTAATCGAATCCAACTCTGCACCAGCCAACGTTTGCCCCAAGAGAAATAAGCAGTGAACTATCCGGTTTGGCAAGGAAAATATAACTTCCCTGCAGATAAAATTGAGTGGTACCATAGTGCGCATCCCCCGCGCGATCATTATTAAAAAGCAAACCAACACCTACCATGTCTTTCTTAAGGCGCAAGGGCCTGAACCTTCTTTCTCCACTCATGCTAAAGGTATTATAAGAAACAGGAACGGCGTTCCACTGACTTCTGTAAGCGGCACTCACCCTGTAATCACCGTTAAAAAAACCGGTATAGCCAGGACTCAGATTTAACAATGAAGCATTGAATTGTGAAAAATGTATATCCTGACCGTAAGAGCCGGCAGCGATGTTCAAAAAGACCAGAAAGAGTATATATCGCCTGAGCTTCAAAAATAAAGTGCTATAAACAAATGTAGTAAAATGTTATGAGTTTTTCAGGTCTCAACTCCTGTTGTTGAATATTGCACTATTTAACAACAAATGTGCCAATTTAAACAGAAGCCTGAAAGTACTTTCTGAATAACATAAGTTTATTGAAATGAAAAGTCCCGCGACAGAAGATCAATCTGTGCGCGGGACTTTGAAAGCTTTTTGTTTATTTCTGATTCGCGTCTTTTAGGAATTGTTTTAATTGTTCAGCAGTTTTAAAACCATCAGGAGTAGCTGAACTCTTGGAGGCTTCTCTTTTTTGCTTTTGTACACCCAGATTTTCATAGTAATCTACGGCAGGTGGCGTCGAGTATTCCGAATATTGTCGTGTATCGCCGGGGCCCCAGACAGGATCATTACCAAAACGGTGATCCTGGAAGTGAACCCTTTTTGCCATAATACGATATGAGAACGAACTGTTTGAAGAGCCTTGATTCCTTTCCTTCACCTTGAAAGACGTAGTTCCTGGAATAACATAAACATCGTTTGACTCTCCTTCCATCTGAATAAATACATGCATTGGATGATTGTTGTCGATCACGACAGTCTCAAGAAAAAGTGGATCTAATTGCACAACGACTTCACCATTTACAAGTGTAGCCCTGCCTAGATCTTCAAACCAAACTTCAGGACTCTCAGTTACATACAGCAATTGGTTTCCTTTTGAGGTAGGAACCGATCCTGACTTAGTACCATTGGATACAACGTGATTGCCATTAAAGTAACCGCTGTAATTAAGATTATTTCCAACAACGCCTACCACACCATAATCCGTTGTTGTGGATGTTGGAACCTGGCCGTTATAACCAATACCAATCACCCCTATACCATAAGCGTTCGTCAGATCGTAAGATCCGAGTACACCTATTCTATTATAGCCACTAGCGGTACTATTATAACCGATTGCACCTACGCCACCTGATGTTGAATTCGTTGAAGAATATACTCCCTGAACTCCGGAAATGAGTGTATTGGTATTTGAGCCTAAATAATTGCCATAAACAGCTGATCCAGTTCCTGAACCTGCATGACTTGAGTTGATTGTTGCCAAATTTGAGCTATTGTTTGGATCTGTATAAGCAAACAAGGCGTTACCATTCCCGGTTGTTGCGTGCGCAAACAGAGATACCGGATATGTGCTGTTTGAAATAAAAGAACCTATTGCCGAAGTATAGCTCGGCGTGGTTGAACCATAAGAAAGTTGACCAGTGTTAAACAACCTTCCCCTTACAGTATTATTTGTATAAATATCAATATGATTGTTGGAGGTAGAACCAAACATACCGGTTGCCGATAAATTATTACCACTGTTTAACCAGGCCGCAGCTGAAGTGCTTACTGGTCCACCCGAACCGGTTGTACCGTTAATGGTAAGTTGACCTGCTGTGTTAAAAGAAGGAGTAGTCAGAGTCCATGACGTTCCTGACGTTCCAGCAGGACCCTGCGGTCCGGTTGGCCCGGTAGGTCCTTGTGGGCCCGCTGGACCTGCAGGACCCGCTGGACCTGCAACACCACCAGCTGCATAAAGCGCGTAAGGAACACTTAAAAATTGCGAGGTTCCCATGTTTACAAATCCCGAACCAAAATCAACTTCCTGTTCGATGTATTTACTGCCTGTTCCCCAGGCGATGGTTGCGAATGCGCCGGTTATCACAGCTCCCTGTCCTATATTGACGTTATACAAACCAAATTGATTTGTTGTAACAGCATGGGTTTCTTTATAAACCACTGTTCCACCAGGATTAACATCATGTACGCTTAAACGCACCGTAATCGACTGGTTATTTAAAGGTGTACCGGATGAGTTGCGGGCTACCCCCTGGTATTTTATGCCCTGCGGCGCCTGAGCCACTATTACAGTTGAGATTAGCGCAAATAAAAGTATAAATAAGTTAGTTTTCATAAGTTATTGTTTTAATATTGGGTTAAGACATTAATTAGTTTTATTGATCTTTACTGTTTTATTGAAATTATTTCCACTTATAATGAGGAAATAAGTTCCAGCTGCGAACTGCGCCAACGATATCTGATGGAAGTTTATCTCTTCAGATAGGTTTACCTTGGAGGTCAGAACAATTTTTCCAAGAACATCCGTAACCTTCAGGTTATAGTCGTCGCGGTTAATTCCTGAAAAATCAATATTCAGAAGATCCGCAACCGGGTTCGGATAAACAAGAAAGTTACCTCCGTTCTGCTGTTCTTCTAACAGCGTGGCCAGTTCCAGTTCTGTTTGCTGAAAGCCCATAGTTGTTATGTTCCCTGAAGAATAGGTTTCACTAACAGGTTCACCAATGGTCCATGCAACGGAACCCTGTGACCCTGAATAAAACCCACCATCAGCGGCTACAACAACCGGTGTTACGGTTTGGGCAAAAGTTCGCATAACACCAAGCGTCAGTAATACGTACAATGTTTTTTTCATAGTTTGGTTTTTTGATTACGGTTGAAAATATTAATTCCATTTTGAACAAAAAACACTAAATCATTTCAGATTCCTGGATTTAACATAATCTACCTATTCAGTTAGGTATCCATTTCTTGTGTAAGATCAAGCTTTTGATTTTTATGTAATATTTTTTCACCGGGCAGAAAAAAGAATTAAAGGATCAAAAATTCTCTCACACTATTGAATTTAACCGACATTTTTTTAAAACTGTGACAAGAAGACCTCTAAATCTCTGTTCTTATCCTATTTTAATTGTTAAATTTGCTTCACATTTCAACCAACTATGGCAAGCGATAATTTTCAGGCTCACGATTACTATTTAATGGATGAGCTTCTAAGCGACGAACACAAATTGATCCGCGAAACAGCCCGCGCATGGGTTAAAAAAGAAGTATCCCCGATTATTGAAGATGCTTGTCAAAAAGCAGAGTTTCCAAAACAATGGATTAAAGGTCTTGCTGAGATAGGCGCATTTGGCCCTTATATTCCGGCTGAATATGGTGGTCCGGGCCTGGACCAGATTTCCTATGGTTTGATCATGCAGGAACTTGAAAGAGGCGACAGCGGTCTGAGATCTACTGCCTCGGTTCAAAGTTCGCTTGTAATGTATCCTATTTTTACCTATGGAAGCGAGGAACAGAAAAGAAAATATCTCCCAAAATTAGCTGCGGGTGAAATGATGGGCTGTTTCGGCTTAACCGAACCCGATCATGGAAGTAATCCTGCTGGAATGCTTACAAATTTTAAAGATGCCGGCGATGGCAAACACGTGATATTAAATGGTGCAAAAATGTGGATCAGTAATTCACCCTTTGCCGACATTGCTGTAGTTTGGGCTAAGGACGAGGCCGGAGATATCCGCGGTTTGGTTGTTGAGCGTGGCATGAAAGGATTTACAACTCCCGAAACTCATGGTAAGTGGAGCTTAAGAGCCAGTGCAACCGGAGAGCTTGTATTTGATAATGTGAAAGTTCCTAAAGAAAATATTTTTCCTAACATAAAAGGTTTAAAAGGCCCACTGGGTTGCTTGAACAGTGCACGTTACGGTATTTCCTGGGGAGTTATTGGGGCTGCAATGGATTGTTACGACAGCGCCTTACGTTATAGTAAAGAGCGTGTTCAGTTCGGCAAACCAATTGGAGCATTTCAGTTAACTCAGAAAAAACTGGCTGAAATGATTACTGAAATTACCAAAGCGCAATTACTTACCTGGAGACTTGGCGTGTTAAAAAATGAACATCGCGCCACACCTGCACAAATCAGTATGGCTAAGCGTAATAATGTCCATATGGCAATTACCATTGCTCGCGAAGCACGTCAGATTCATGGAGGCATGGGGATTACGGGCGAGTACCCAATCATGCGTCATATGATGAATCTTGAAAGTGTTATCACATATGAAGGAACGCACGACATTCACTTACTGATTACAGGTATGGATGTAACTGGCTTTAATGCATTTAACTAACAGAACCTTTCATAAAAAAGCCCTCTTCCAATTAGAAGAGGGCTTTTTATTTATCTCCTGTTATACTTAACGGTTGGAATAAGTTGTCCACATAAGTGTCATTTCCTAAGCCTTTGATTCTGAGTCGTCCATGGAACCTTGATTCTCAGTCCCTTCCGGATCTTTGTTTTCGCTTTCAGTTTCTTCTAAATCGTTAGTTATTTCAGTTTCTTTCACTGGTTTGTCCTTTAAAATTCCAGCTCTTTCTAAGCTTTTAGAATCAGGTTCTTTAAAATGCTCGAATGTTTTTAAATACTTCATATAGTATATATCAAGTTTGAAATCTCTGTTTTCC
>JAEUTM010000064.1 GCA_016788025.1 Bacteroidia bacterium | reverse complement strand
AAAAAAGCGAGGATAAACACCTCGCTTTTTTTTTGCTTCTTAGTTTTTGTTCAATTTGTCTTTAAACACCTTATCAAACTTCTCTACTTTAGGCTGAATAACAAACCGGCAGTATCCCTGCTCGCCATTCTGGTTGTAGTAATTTTGATGATAGTCTTCTGCCGGATAAAACTCTTTAAATGCTGTAATCTCCGTCACAATTGGATTTGGATAAACATGCGCTTCATTCAGTTTCTTTTTATAACCTTCAGCCAATTGTTTTTGTTCTTCATTGTGGTAAAATACAGCTGAGCGGTATTGAGTGCCATAATCATTTCCCTGGCTGTTTAGTGTTGTGGGGTCATGTGTTTTCCAAAACACCTCCAGCAATTCATCAAAAGATATTTTCGACTTGTCGTAAACAATCTGTGCCACCTCCGCATGACCGGTATTGCCGCTACACACTTCCTTGTAACTGGGATTTTTAATCGAGCCGCCGCTATAACCACTTGTCACGCTGATAACTCCCTCCAGACGCTGAAACACTGCTTCAATGCACCAGAAACAACCTGCTCCAAATGTAGCAGTATCAATTCCTGTTCCACGTTGTATTTGTTTGGTCTGGTTATTTGTTTCTGTATTCATAGTAACTGAGTTGTTTGTTTTGTTTTGCCCACAGGCCTGGATAAAAAAAACAGCTGTAAAAAAAGTTACAGCTGTTCGGATATGTTTTAGTGTTTTCATGTTTGTATTTACGTAAGCATCATCGTTTTGGATCTCCGCCGGTACCTGTACCAGTACCTGTTCCTCCAGCCGGCTCCTGGCCTGGCTCAACGATTTCGAACAATTTCTTTTCTTTTTTCTTTTTAACTTTTTTTGGTTTACCGCCTTTTTCGCGACCTGTAATATCAAAGTACTTCTTAAGTTTGTCGTTTTTGGTAATTTTCACCACACCATCAAGATCCCATTCAACCTGGGTGAACATAATGCTAACGGTCTGGTTGTCTTCATTTGTCTGTGAAGCTTCAACTTCCAGCCACCTTACTTCTGTATCAGTAGAATCGGTGAAGATCGAATCTTTGTTGATCCTGTAACGCATCCATTTGTAGCCAAACTTTTCAAAAAGATAATCGCTGAACACTTTTCCGTCTTTAAACGTAAACTTATCAGGGATCACCTTTTTACCAACGAGAGTATCCTTCTTTTCTACAAAACTCACGTTAAATATCCTTTTGTGAAGAGGGTCCTTTTCTTCCTTACTAATAAAAGAGAAAAGGCTAAATACCCCAACCGTTAAAAGAACCGAAAGCTTTATTAAGGATTTTTTACCTGTCTGAAGACTCATAACCTAACAATTTTGCAGAAATTTGATACGTAAAAATAGGAATTTATTATTTACTTAACCGTTAAGAGTCTGTTTAAATTATATATTATGAATTTGTTATAACATATTTTTGCGTTTAGACAAGGCGGATTTTGGAGAGATAGTGAAACTAAGTATTTCGAAAAATCCAACGATGTATAAACCAAAAAGAAGAATAACAAAAAAATTAGATAAATTTAAACAGGCTCTAATATATAATTAACACCATGCAGCCTCTCGCAGAGCGGATCCGTCCTAAAAATCTCGATCAATACATCGGCCAGCAACATATCATTGGCCCTGGCAGCGCTCTGCGTAATGCTATCCAACAAAATCTTCTCCCTTCTTTAATCTTGTGGGGACCTCCGGGTGTTGGAAAGACTTCACTTGCACTTATTATCGCCAATGAACTTAAACGCCCGTTTTACATGCTAAGCGCGATTAACAGCGGCGTAAAAGATGTGAGAGAAGTAATTGATAAAGCGAGCGACAATAATTTATTTAATGTAAACAAGCCCGTATTGTTTATTGATGAAATTCATCGTTTCAGTAAATCACAACAGGATTCTTTGTTGGGCGCTGTTGAGAAAGGTCTTGTGACCCTGATTGGTGCAACTACTGAAAATCCATCATTTGAAGTGATTCCGGCTCTTATGTCGCGTTGCCAGATTTATGTTTTAAAAGCACTGGAAGAAAAAGAACTTTTAAGATTGTTGCACACTGCAATCGGAGAGGATGAAGTTCTTTCACGAAAAAAAATAGAACTTAAGGAGCACGAAGCCTTGATTCGTGTGAGCGGAGGCGATGCAAGAAAATTATTGAACGCACTTGAAATAACGGTTAACAGTCAAACTTCAGAGCCAATTGTTATTACAAACGATCTGGTGTTGCATGTCATTCAGCAGAATCTTGCCTTGTATGATAAGAGTGGTGAACAGCATTATGATATTATATCGGCTTTTATTAAATCCGTTCGCGGAAGTGATCCAAATGCAGCACTGTACTATCTTGCCAGAATGATTCGCGGAGGCGAAGATCCTTTGTTTATTGCGCGGCGTCTTGTTATACTTGCCAGCGAGGACATTGGTAACGCAAATCCAAATGCTCTTTTGCTTGCAAACAATTGTTTTAACGCGGTAAATGTTATTGGTATGCCGGAATCAAGGATTATTCTGAGTCAATGTGTAACATACCTGGCCTGCAGCCCAAAAAGTAATGCAAGTTATGCTGCTATCGACGCTGCTCTGGCGGCGGTTGATAAAACAGGAGATCTGCCTGTACCTTTGCATTTAAGGAACGCACCAACCAAATTAATGAAGAATCTTAATTACGGTAAAGATTACAAGTACTCACATTCCTTCGAAAATAATTTTGCGGAGCAGGAATTTCTTCCCGACGCATTGAGCGGTTCAACGTTTTATGAACCGGGAAACAATGCCCGTGAAGAAGAACAAAGGAATTATCTTAAGAAATTATGGAAAGATAAGTACGGATACTGAAGAGCCTACCACTCGTCTGTTTTAACGTCTGATTCGATTTTAGACATCGCTGACTTAAGATCAATTACAACAAGACCGGCGTAACGCATAGCCTCGCCTTTTAGTCTTTTCCAGCACAAATCATCCATAGCCATACTTCCGCAATCAGGAACTACATTATCAACGCTACCTGCAGTGGTTTTACCGCTTTTACTAATATGCTGAATTTCTGAAATGGTGTAACGGTATTTGCTATCCTTAAATTCAACTACAACTTTCATCGTAACCTTTCCTGTGTAATCCACCTGTGGATTCAGCTCCTTGGGTTTAACAGGGAAACTAACAATACATTCTGCTTTATTGGAGGTTGTGGCCGCGCCGGAAATTTTGTATTTGTCATGCTCCTCTTTCATCCAGTTGGTAGCGCGTTTTTGCAACTCCCCCGGTGCGATAGAATCCGTTGGGATAACTTCGGTAATTTTTGTTTCCGGTTTCTTCTTTGCAAACTCATCTTCTTCGGCCTTTCCCGAACCTGTCGTTTTGGGAGCTTCAGGACTTGTTTGTGAAAGCATAGCCGATGGCATACAACAAACAGTTAATACCAACAGGATTATTGTCTTAAAATATTTCGTCATACTCTGATATAAGGTTTAAATAGAGAGCCCGTTTTTAGCGGTACGAAAATACTCATTTTTTAATAAATCCGTGGAAATTGATCGGGGTTTGTTTCAGCCATCAGGTTGTAAACAGCATCAAATACATCGTCGGCATTTGGTTTACTGAAATAATCTCCGTCGCTTCCATAAGCGGGGCGGTGTTCCTTTGAAGCCACAGTTACAGGAGCTGAATCAAGAAACCTGTAACCACCTTGTTCCTCAACAATCTTCTGCAGGATATAAGCGCTTGCTCCACCAGGAACATCTTCGTCTAAAACCAGGAGGCGGTTAGTTTTTTTAACAGATTCAACAATATTTTTATGAATGTCAAAAGGAATTAAGGTCTGTACGTCTATCAGTTCAACCGAAATGCCGTGTTTTTCCAGTTGCTGAATAGCTTCCTGTGCAATTCTAACGCTACTTCCGTAAGTAACAAGCGTTATGTCTGAACCTTGTAGCAGCACTTCTGGTATTCCCAAAGGAATTTTATACGCTCCAAAATTAGATGGTTGTTTTTCTTTTAAGCGGTATGCATTAAGAGGTTCAACAATCAAAGCTGGCTCGTCTGCTTCAAGAAGCGTGTTGTAAAATCCTGAAGCGACTGTCATATTGCGCGGCACACAAACATTTATCCCGCGGCAAGCGTGAACAATCATCCCCATAGGCGAACCACTGTGCCAAACGCCCTCGAGACGATGGCCCCTGGTACGAATAATAACAGGCGCTTTTTGCCTGCCTTTAGTGCGCCATTGAACGGTAGCAAGGTCGTCGCTCATTAATTGCAGCGCATACAAGAGATAATCCAGGTATTGAATTTCTGCAATTGGTCTTAAGCCCCGCATAGCGAGACCGATGGCCTGGCCCATAATAGTAGCTTCGCGGATTCCGGTATCAAACACACGATGTTCTCCGTATTTTAATTGCAACCCTTCAAGCCCTTGATTTACGCCACCTATTTTTCCCGAGTCTTCACCAAAGATTATTACAGAAGGATATTTGCTTAAGATGGAATCGAAATTATCTCTTAAAATCTCACGTCCATCTACCATTTTATCTTCATTATATTCAACGGGAGCCGGGTGAATACTGCCAACATTCTGAGCAGACTGTGAATACAGATGTGAACTGTAACGATCGTTATTTTGTAATCGTGATGTTTCGAGCCACTGCACCAATGCCCGACGGGCCTCAGAATCCTGGTTTTTTACAGCACGAAGCACTGCTTTTACAGCGCTGTGGATGTCTCTTCTGTTTGGTTCCTTAATTGAACTGAGATTGTTTTTTTCTGTTTGTGCAACATCAGTGCCTATCGCATCAAAAAGCGACTGTACTTCCGCCACTTCCTGTTTAATCGGATCGAGGTAATCTTTCCACGCAGCGTTTTTTGCGTTTTTCACAGCTTCTTTTGCGTCCTCTTCAATTTTGAGAAGTTCTTCTTCGTTTGCAAGTGCGTTGTTCAAAATCCATTCACGCATTTTTTTCACGCAGTCAAAATCAGATTCCCACTGCAGGCGCTCTTTGGATTTATACCTTTCGTGCGAACCACTGGTACTGTGTCCCTGTGGTTGTGTTACCTCTTCCACATGAACCAATACTGGAACATGCTCTTCCCTGCATATTTTAACAGCTCTTTCGTAAGTTTCACAAAGGTGTGCATAATCCCATCCTTTGGTTTTCAAAATCTCAAATCCTTTTGCCGAGCCATTTCTTTGAAATCCCTGTAAAATATCGCTGATACTTTCTTTGGTAGTTTGATATTTTTTTGGAACTGAAATTCCATGACCGTCGTCCCACACACTCATTAACATTGGGACCTGCAATACACCGGCTGCATTTATTGTTTCCCAAAAAAGCCCTTCACTGGTTGAAGCGTCGCCAATTGTTCCGAAGGCCACTTCATTTCCATTGTTGCTATAATCTGTAAAAGGAGCTTTTTGCAGGTCTTTGTTAACCCGATAAAAATGTGATGCGTAAGCCAGTCCAAGGAGGCGTGGCATTTGCCCGGCTGTTGGAGAGATATCGCTGCTGGAGTTTTTTTGATTTACAAGAGCTCTGAAACTACCATCTTCGTTTAGGCTTTGCGTTCCAAAATGTCCTCCCATCTGGCGCCCGGCGCTCATGGGTTCTGAATTGATGTCTGTGTGACCGTACAATCCGGCAAACCATTGCTGAACTGTAAGCGCCCCGATGGCAAACATGAAGGTTTGATCGCGATAGTATCCACTTCTAAAATCACCGTTGCCAAAAACCTTACTCATGGCAATCTGTGCAACTTCTTTCCCATCTCCAAAAATGCCAAACTTGGCCTTACCCGTTAATACTTCTTTTCTTCCCAACAAACTAGCCTGACGGCTTTCATTCACCAATCTGAAGTCGTTAAGTACTATGCGTTTAAATTCATCAAAACTCAAATTGCTGGTTTTAGCAGCACTATCCTGTTTTCCCATCTTTTAATGCTAATTATGACAAATATAACAGATTGAGCGCAAGGAGAAAAATATTTTAAATCCCCCTGAAAATGGAGCCTCCAGGCCTTCGTCAAAAATGAAAAAATCCTTCGGAACAGTGCTTTATTTTTAGTATATTTATGCATTCTGACAAAACATACACAACGATTAACCAGGGGCATAAGCTCCATTAAATTTTTAAAAAACAATGCGTAAATTAATTTTTGCATGCGCTGTACTTACGGGACTTAAGGTGAGTGCGCAGCATTTTTGTGCTACTACGGAAGCCCAGGACAAATGGTTTAAGGAGCATCCGGAACTAAAGGCGGCCTTCGATAAACATCAGGAAGAGGCCGCAAAGATAGATGAAGAGATGGCAAAAAATGGTTATAACCTGGCTGGAAAAAGTGCGGCCGGAAACTATACCATTCCGGTAGTATTCCATATTTTACATTTGGGTGGTAGTGAAAACATTTCCGACGCACAGTGTATTGATGCAGTGAACATTCTCACAAGGGATTTTAACGCTATGAATGCTGACACGTCGAACGTAGTAGTTCAGTTTAAGAACTTAATCGGGAACCCAAAAATTGATTTTGTACTGGCAAGTAAAGATCCTAACGGTAATTGTACCAATGGTATTATCAGACACTGGGATGCAAATACAGACTGGCAGAACTTTACTGCTAATTATGCTTATACATGGCCTCCAAACCGTTATATGAACGTATACGTGGTAAGAACCATGGAAGACGGCGCTGCAGGTTATACTTACTTACCCGGTTCTGGTGTTCCAACGGCAAAAGACGCTATTGTGATCCTTCAAAACTATGTAGGGAGCATCGGAACAGGATCGGGCTATACCTCCCGTGCTCTTACACACGAGGTTGGTCACTGGCTGAACCTTCAGCATACCTGGGGAAGCACCAATCAACCAGGTGTTGCCTGTGGAAATGACGGGGTTTCTGACACCCCAATTACCAAAGGTTATACGTCCTGCAATCTCAACAATACCAAAATATGTAACTCATCAATCGTAGAAAACATCCAGAATTATATGGATTACGCGTATTGCCAGCGTATGTTTACAATTGGCCAGTCTACCAGGATGAATACAGCAATCAATTCATCAACCAATAGCCGCAATAATCTTTCAACTTCAGGAAACCTGGCTTTAACAGGCGTAACTAGTCCCGGAAGTGGTTGTGTTCCGTTTCTTGATATCGCCGCATTACCTTCTTTAACTGTTTGCTCAGGTAAATCCCTTTCATTAAAAAGCTTCACATCAAATGCCAATCCCACTTCTTATGCCTGGTCAGCTGATAATTCAGCTGTTTTGAGCAGCTCTGGCACAACAACTACGTCAATCCAGTTAACAATGCCTGGCATTACTACCGTAACCTGTACTGTTAGCAATGCAAACGGCAGCGCAACTAAAACATTGAGTATTTTGGTAGAAAATGGCGTTCCAGACATAAATTCATTCCTCATGGAGAGTTTTGAAGAATCTACCACAGCACCTCCTTCTACCTGGAAAATTGTTAACCCTACTACACCTACATTAAAATGGGAAATTAACTCTGAAGCTAGTTCCGAAGGGTTCTTAAGTATGTATGTGCCGGGAGAAAATTTACCGGCAAACTCAATAGAAATTCTCGAAAGTCCTTCTTTTGACTTTTTGAATAATCCTGGTGCTGTATTTTCATTTAAATACGCTTATGCGAGGGCTAATTCAGCTAATAAAGACTTGTTTAAAGTTCAGGCCAGCAGAGATTGTGGCGGAAGCTGGAAAGATATTTGGGTTCCTTCAAATGCAATGCTTGCCCAGAACTCCGGTGGAGACCTGCCTACCGTTTTTGTTCCGAGCTCCATTGAGTGGGCACTTTACGATGGCCTGGTTGATCATCCAAACTTTCTTGAGTTTACTACCGAGGAAAATGTCAGACTTCGTTTCTTCTTCCAGGAAGACGTAGGCGGAGTTGGATTTGGAAACAGATTCTACCTGGACGAAATCAATTTTGATGGCCCTACCGGTGTGAATGAATTAACAAGAGCTATAAACCTGAATGTCTCTCCTAATCCGAGCAGCAACGGTTTCAAACTTAAATTCAATTTATCCAATAACGCACAGATTAAATACAGCGTGATATCTGTTACCGGAGCTGTTGTAATTGCTGAAAACGCAAAGTCGTTTGACGCTGGTTCACATGAAATGATGATCAACGAACAAAACACGCTTCAGAAAGGTATTTACTTCCTTTGCCTGGAGATAAATGGTGTAAAAATGAGCAAGAAACTCGTTGTAGAATAAATCTAAACAATTCAATAAAAAATCCCGCTTCTAATAAAAGGAGCGGGATTTTTTTATGATTGTATATTGCCAGATTAAATTTGCGCGTCGAGTTTTGCAGCAAGAGCAGCTTTTGGAACAACCCCTACTTGCTTGTCAACCAACTGACCGTTTTTAAAATACAATAAGGTTGGAATGTTTCTGATGCCGTAATTCATGCTTATGTTCGAATTCTGATCGACATTTACTTTACCGATCACGGCCTTTCCTTCATATTCTTTTGCGAGTTCTTCAACCACAGGACCAACCATCCTGCAAGGACCACACCATTCAGCCCAAAAATCCACCAACACTGGTTTGTCGCTTTTTAAAACTAACTCTTCAAAATTTGAATCTGTGATTTCTAATGCCATAATTTATGTTTTTATATTATTGTTATTTCAATTTTTATACCAATCAAAGTTAAAGCCTTTCTGTCAGGTTTAAAGAAGTAATAGCGTGAATTAATCCCCATTTAACTAACAATAACTTTGTTCCTGCGTTCAAGGTAGATTCCTCCTGCAACAGTAATTAACAATAGTATGGAACCAACCATTGCAATAGAATTACCTGTGTAATATGTTTTGGGCTCGAACTTAAACTCAATTTTGTGTTTCCCTGCAGGCACAGTCATTCCGCGAAGCACATAGTTAACCTGTGCATGAGGTTTAAGTTCTCCATCTACGTACGCATTCCAACCGCTTTTATAATAAATCTCCGAGAATACTGCGAAGCCCTCTGATTTATTTTCGGTTTCGTACACCAGGTCATTAGGCTTATAAGACAGCATCTTAATAGTACCATTTGCATCGTATGTATCTTTTAAACCTAATTCCTGTTTGAAGCTGGTATTAACAATTGCTTCTGTTTTCGTGTCGATTCGTTTTAACCCAACGATCTCGCTATCCGGACTGGCCGCTGATTTTAGCGATCGGATAAACCATGCATTTCCATTAGCAACCGGATTTTTAAGAGGTACGGCTGAGTTTCCGTCTTCTCCCGCAGGTAAAATAAAGTAACGCGTGTTCAGCATGTTCAACACACGTAATCGCGAAAACAAAACTGAAAGAGAACTATCGTTAGCGGCTGCCTTTGAAATATCCTTGTAGAGGATGTTGATTTCGGGACGAAGGTGAAATTCAATCAGGTCGACATAACGGCGAAGCTTGGCGCCATGGTAACCACCAATAGATTTGTGATAATAGGATGTAGAGGCGTCGTCAAACGGACCTACTGTAAGATTTAATACACGATAATCGAGTGTAGTGTCTTTTAGAATTTCCTCGTCGGCGTCTGTTTTTCCTGCCACACGCTGGTCGTTCTCTGCTTTGGAGACGAAGCTCTGATCGTTAATATATCTTCTGTCTACTGTCCATAGATCTACCAGGATAAAAAAACCAAATACAGCTAAAAAAATCTCGCGCTTGATTTTGTTTGTAAAATAAAGATACAGAGCCAGGAATCCCAAAAGAATGAAAACCAAAGATCTGAGTGCATCAGATTTAAATATGGCAATACGTGCTATCTCTATTTGGGGCATAAGTTGAACAATTCTCGGACGCGCCTGATCTTCCGGGTACCCTGCTCTTACATAGCGGTCCACCATTTCTTCCAACTCTCCTTCTGCCTGGAACGTATTTACCATTTCCGGCGCAACATAACACAGCAAACAAAATCCACCAACAACAGCCGTCAAAATATAAATC
>JAEUTM010000058.1 GCA_016788025.1 Bacteroidia bacterium | reverse complement strand
CCAGAGGATTTACCAAAAGAAACAAACTTTTAAAATTTGAAGGGTGTTATCATGGACACGTGGATTCGCTCCTGGTAAAAGCGGGCAGTGGCCTGGTAACCTTTGGAAATTCAAGCAGTGCGGGCGTTCCGGATAGTTTTGTCAATGAGACAATTACTGTTCCGCTTAACAATGCGCAAGCCGTTGAAGAGGCATTTGAAAAATACAAGGATGAAATTGCATGTGTGATCATAGAACCGGTACCGGCGAATAATGGATTGTTATTACAAGGGAAAGGATTTCTTGAATTCCTGAGAGAGATTTGCAACAGACATAAAACACTTTTGATTTTTGATGAGGTAATCAGCGGCTTCCGCTTAGGATTTACCGGGGTAGCGGGACTATACGATATCACGCCCGACATCATCACTTATGGAAAAATAATTGGAGGCGGGTTTCCGGTTGGTGCTTACGGCGCAAGAAAGGAAATTATGGCTTGTATCTCTCCGGAAGGAAATGTTTACCAGGCAGGGACCTTAAGCGGTAATCCAGTGGCCATGAGTGCGGGCATCGCGCAGTTGAGCCAGTGTCTTGAAAAAGATTTTTATGCGGAACTTGAAAAGAAAACACGGTATCTAATTGACGGGATCATAAAAGTAAACACCTTTGACCTGTTTAAGTTATTCAACATTGGATCTATTTTCTGGATTGCATTTACAAACAAACATCAGATAAGTTCCGCTGAAGATATTGACCCGAACAGTATGACTTATTTCAAAGAACTTTATCATTCATTGCTCGAAAATGGTGTTTATTTAGGTCCTAGCGGTTATGAGGTTGGATTTATGAGCGCCGCTCATTCCTACGAAGACCTTGATAAAACTGTAAAAGCCTTTGAGATCGCATTAAAAAAATTAAACTAAATTAGATCCTTTAATTACCAGATGAAAACTGTAGATTCTATAAATTTTTCAGGCAAACGTGCCGTAATCCGTGTTGATTTTAATGTTCCTTTGAATGACACGTTCCAGGTAACAGATACAACCCGGATCCGCGCCGCTATCCCAACACTAAAGAAGATTTTAAAAGACGGTGGAAGCATTGTTTTAATGAGTCACCTTGGACGACCAAAAGAAGGTCCGACCAATAAATATTCTCTCTCGCACATTGTAAATGAGGTAAGCAAACAATTGGGTGCTCCGGTTCAGTTTGTGAATGACTGTATCAGTGACGAAGCATTTGCTAAATCAGCAGCCTTAAAAAATGGAGAAGTGTTACTACTTGAAAATCTTCGCTTTTACAAAGAAGAGGAATAGTGTGACGAGGCATTTGCTCAGAAATTTAGTAAACACGGTAATGTATACGTGAATGATGCTTTCGGGACGGCTCACCGTGCGCATGCTTCTACGGCTGTGATGGCTAAATTCTTTGATGCTTCTTCAAAATGTTTTGGGTATGTAATGGCTGGCGAGGTTGAAAGCATCAACAAAGTGATGAATGAAAGTAAAAGACCATTTACAGCTATTATAGGTGGAGCTAAGGTGAGTGATAAGATCCTGATCATTGAGCAACTCATGAACAAAGCCGACAATATCCTTATCGGTGGTGGTATGGCTTTTACATTCATTAAAGCTTTGGGTGGAAATATCGGCAAGTCGCTTTGCGAAGATGATCGTTTGGAAGTAGCCAAAGAACTTTTAGGAAAAGCGAAAATAAAAGGTGTAAATCTTTGTATTCCTGTGGATGCAGTAATTGCCGATAATTTCTCCAACGATGCAAATCGTAAAGAAGTTCAGATCGACCAGATCCCGGAAGGTTGGATGGGTCTTGACATTGGTCAAAAAACAATTGATTTGTTTGGAATGCTTATCAAACAATCAAAAACCATTCTGTGGAATGGTCCAATGGGGGTTTTTGAAATGAACAATTTTGAAAAAGGCACTAAACAAGCAGCATTTGATATTGTTGAAGCAACTAAGAATGGCGCTTACACTTTAATCGGTGGAGGTGACTCGGTTGCCGCTATTAATAAATACAATCTGGCTGACAAAGTGAGTTATGTAAGCACAGGTGGTGGAGCTTTGCTTGAATATATAGAGCAGGGTACTTTGCCGGGCGTTGAAGCTATAGCTAATTAATTATTATTTACTCCGTGTTTCTGGTTTTTGCATTTAACACGGAACGGAAAGCCCTTAACTCGGAATAACAAACCCGGAATAATGAATATAAGAGTAGGTTTTGGTTACGACGTGCATCCACTTGGAGAAGGCCGTGAATTATGGCTTGGAGGTATAAAGCTGGAATTTGAAAAAGGTTGCGTGGGTCATAGTGATGCTGATGTATTGTTACACGCCATTTGTGACGCTTTGTTAGGGGCTGCGAACCTTCGTGACATAGGATTTCATTTCCCTAATACCAATCCAAAATATAAAGGAGCAGACAGCAAAGTTCTTCTGAAGGAAGTAGTTTCCTTGCT
>JAEUTM010000622.1 GCA_016788025.1 Bacteroidia bacterium | reverse complement strand
TCATTTGTTAATCAAAATGCTTCGAAGAAATAGAGTTAATTTTGATCTCCAATGTATCAACTCCTTAAGTTTTTTTTGTTTCGCCTGAACCCTGAAAAGGCGCATCATGTCACGTTTTCATTAATCAGAACCCCAGGCTTTAGTAGCCTGGCAAAGCTGTTTTTTCACAAGTCACATCCCTCACTCAAAAAAACAGTGTTTGGGCTTGAGTTTGAAAATCCGGTAGGCCTTGCTGCCGGGCTGGATAAAGACGCTATTGCTTACGAACAATTAGGTGATCTTGGTTTTGGTTTTGTGGAAATTGGCACCGTTACGCCTAAAGCGCAGCCTGGCAACGATAAACCCCGTCTGTTCAGGCTTGTAAAAGATGAAGCCCTGATAAACCGCATGGGATTTAATAATAAAGGTGTGAAAGAAGCTGCCAGTAGACTAAAACAACGAACAAATAAGAAGCTCATTATTGGGGGTAATATTGGGAAGAACAAGGTGACTCCAAACGAAAAGGCGGTAGACGATTATATTATATGTTTCAACGAACTGTATGAGGTGGTGGACTACTTTGTGGTGAACGTTTCATCGCCAAACACTCCTAATCTAAGGGATCTGCAAGAAAAAGAGCCCCTGATGAATTTATTAAATACTTTGCAGGAGCTTAATAAACAAAAGCCCAAACAAAAACCTATACTTCTCAAGATTGCACCTGATCTCACCAACACGCAGTTGGACGATATTATCGACATTGTGAAACAAACAAAGATTGCCGGCGTTATTGCAACGAATACTACGATCAGTCGTGCCGGCTTAAGCTACACTGAAGCAGAGATCAACGCCATAGGTATGGGAGGATTAAGTGGCAAACCACTTACAAAAAGAAGTGTTGAAGTGGTTAGATATTTAAAACAAAAGTCCGGCAATGCCTTTCCGGTGATTGGCGTTGGGGGAATACATACCGCGAAGGATGCATTAAATATGATGGAAGCCGGAGCAGACCTGGTGCAATTATATACCGGTTTTATTTATGAGGGACCTAAGCTGATCCGCGATATCAATAAGAAATTAATTGAATTGTAGAATTTTGGATTTTTAGCAATACTCCGTTTAGAATTCTAAAAATCAAAAACTGAAAAAATAGTTACAATGATACACATTACGGAATGTCCGCGTGACGCAATGCAAGGAATTAAACAGCAGATTCCAACGGCTCTGAAAGTGGAATACCTGAACCAATTGCTAAAAGTCGGTTTCAGAACTATTGATTTCGGAAGTTTTGTATCTCCAAAAGCTATTCCTCAAATGCAGGATACGGCGGATGTACTCAAAAAACTTGATCTTAACGGTACAAAAAGCAAGCTTCTGGCGATCATTGCAAATGCCCGCGGCGCTCAGGATGCCTGTGCCTTTGATGAAATCACTTACCTGGGTTTTCCATTCTCTATTTCAGAAACTTTCCAGCAACGAAATGCCAATTCCAGCATCCAGGAGTCTTTGGGTCGCGTAGAGGAAATTCAGAATCTTTGCCAGAAACACGACAAGCAGTTGTTAGTCTATATATCAATGGCCTTTGGAAATCCTTATGGCGATGAATGGCATCCCGATATTGCAATCAACTGGTGTAAAAAGCTTGAAAACATGGGAATCCGTAATATCGCCCTGGCAGATACTGTTGGCTCTTCTGTCCCTGAAAGTATCACGCACTTATTCAGCTCCCTGCTACCTGAGCTGCAGTCGGTAGAGCTTGGGGCACACCTGCATTCAACCAAAGAAAAAGCCCGCGAAAAAATAGATGCTGCTTATAACGCGGGTTGTCGGTATTTTGATGTTGCGATCCATGGGTTCGGTGGTTGCCCTATGGCAGCAGAAGAATTAACGGGTAATATTGCTACCGAGGATCTCGAACAATTTGCATCCAGCCAAAAGATCGATCTGGGCTTAAATGGCGTAGAACTCTACAAAGCATATGAAGCCAGCTGGAAGATCTTTAATAACTATCATTAGCAAATAGCTAAACGCAGTTAATTTCAATTTTTTGAGGTTAACTCAATGCCACGCATTCATTTTTTTGAGGTTAAGCTCAGTTAATTTCATTTCTTTTGAGGGTACCCTCAAAAAAAGGGCTTATAACTCTATTTTTTATTTCGGAGATGAAACTATATTTTAGTAAAACTATGCTCAAGTATATCTCCCTTTCTGTTGGCATTCTTTTTTCAATTTCACTTCAGGCTCAAAAAGAGTTTGATAAATACGGTCCATTTGGATGTGAAGTTTATACCGACCTCAAAGAGGCTCTTAAAATGGGAAAAAAGGTATATAAAATGGACCTCAGCTATCAAAAGCTCGATCAAAAGACCTTAGATAAGATCACCCAGCTTTCCGACCTGCAGGCTCTTAAGCTCAGCGGTAATGAGATTACTGAATACCCGAAAGATTTTTCTTCCCTGGTTAACCTGCTTTATTTTGCTTCTTACAATAACAGGTTCAGTCATTTCCCTGAAAATCTCAAGGGTTTTTACATGCTTCAATACCTCGAGCTTCAGCATACTGCTATCGACAGCATCCCGGCATCTATAGCCTATCTGAGCAGACTCCAGAGTTTTAAATTTGGTAACACCGACGATACCTTGAGCCTTCCCACCACTTTAAAGTTTCTGAAAAATCTTAAAGACATCAGTATAGAAAACTGTGTGATGGATAGTTTCCCGAAACAGCTTTTCAATGTCCCTGGCTTAAATTACCTCAATCTTTCCAATACCAATACTGCTTACCTCAGCAAACATTTTGAGCGGTTTAAGGATCTGGAAGTGCTGGTAATTGAAAATAATCCTATCAACAAAATTCCCTTTGAAATCTATAAAGCACGTAAACTAAGACTGATCTCTTTCCGTGGGAACAAACTCACTAAAATCCCGGATAGCATTTCACAACTCGAGCATCTTAGTCTGTTAGACTTAAGGGGGAATCCGATAGATCCTTCTGAAATTGAGGTGATCCGGGCCATGTTACCCGGTTGCGAGGTTAAATTTTAAGCTTCTGCCCTATTCTTAAAGTGCTGGTAGGTTTCAGTCCATTCTTTTTACAAAGCGATTTTACCGAAGTACCGCTCCTGCGCGCAATAACTCCTAACGTATCACCTTTACGAACACGGTAAACACCACCTTTAACCGGACGATTTTTACCGTACTTGCGGGCCATCAAATCACTTTTATGGCGGGCATGCAAGGCTCTCAGGTCGTATTTATTTTCAACGTCTGTTTTACGTAAAACAAAGGTGTTGCATTTTAAATCTCCTTTTTCGTAGTCAATAAAATCCTGGGTATCGAGAGCCTGCCCCAGGTAACGAATCTCAAAATGCAGATGGCTTCCGTATGAGTGGCCTGTATTTCCACCCAAACCAAGAACCGTTCCGGCACTAACCTTTTGACCGGATTCCGCCAAGATTTTTGACATATGAGCATATACAGTTTCCAGGCCATTGTTATGACGAATAATAACACAATTGCCATAACCATGATAATATCTCGCTATACGAACCATGCCGTCAAAAGCCGCAACAATAGTATCACCGGTTTCAAGATCAATATCGGTGCCATAATGAGGGCGGTATTTTCTCCAGCCAAACAGACTTGTAAGACGACCTTTATAAGGCATCACAAAACAGTTATCTCCCTCTTTGGTTAATTCGATGGTTACGCTATCTTCTTTAAAAATCTCGTTGAATTTATATGGATGCGCGGCATTTGTGTCCCAACTCGCGTAAAGATCATGACTCGGAAAAAGAATCAACGTCGTATCCGGGATTTCTTCTGTTTCTTCGATGCAATCGGGGTTATTAACAACAATAGTAGTAGTATCCTCCCTTTTTGCCTGCTTTTTCTTATCGTCACCGGGTTTATTACGTTCGTCCGGAGAGAATAAAGGGCTTGCGGAAACATCCAAACACGCTATGCAAGTAATTGACAGTATGTAGATTAGCCTTTTCAAAATTTAAAGATTGCAAAGATTGAATTTTTATACAAACGAGCAAACGTCATTTAACAAGTCAGGTTGAAAGATATTAACATTTTGGGGATTTTTAAGGCTTTTCCTACGATTTTAACAGTTTCTGAGGAAGATTTTAGACAAATAGGGTATTTTTGATTTTGAAATTATGTCTACCCAAAAATGATCCAAACACTTACAAAAATTCTACTTTTCTTTCTGTTAATACTGAATTTCGGTTGGGTTGCCGGACAGCATGACAGCTCCATGTTCAACTTTTCGCCATTACAATCAAATGGCATGGGCAAACCCGTTGTGAGAATAGTAGTTAACAAATCTTTCAAACAAACCGCAGGTTGGACTGAAAAACTGAAAGACATTGGCAAGGTAAACATTGTATACAGCTACAATAGTATGGGGGTTTGTGAATATACCAGCGAAAAAAGCTTCCTGGAGCATAAACAAAAAACATACAGCGCAAAAAAGTACGCTAAATTCTCAAACGAGTGGTACGCTATGCGTGAGCAATCAATGGAACCAAAATTCCTTGAGTATTTCAACAAAAATATCATGGAGGTTGGTATGATGGGATTTAATGATGCCAGACCGGCAGACGCGACCCTACGTGTGGAAATTCTGTACATGGATCCGGAAGATCACCGTTACGTTAACTCTCCGCCACCATATATCAGTACCATATGCACCTTTTTTGCCAAAGACGAAATACTTGCCCGCTATGAATTTGTAGCTGTAGGATCACGCGAAAAAAATATGCGTGACCGTATGACTGAGTGTTTTGCTATAGCGGGAAAAATGCTCTCGAAGAATATTGTAAAAAAGATGAGAGCGATAGAAAAAAACGGTCCGGTAAATTCCGGAACTTTTACAGAAAGCGAAGATTAAAACTCAAACCTAATCTCCTTTTCCGGATACACTACCTTATAACTCTTCTTCTCTCCTCCTACCTCAAGATGCACAATATTTGTCTGCTCTTTAATATGGTCGTACAAAATGGTATTTTCTATTTGCAGTAATTTTGGTTGGGGGCAATTTTTAATTTCAATATAAACCCAGGTTGCTTCCTCTTCTCTCTCGAAACCAAGCAAATCATACTCTTTTTGTTTTCCGTCCGGTGAGATTTTTAGATGTTCTTTCAGGTAATCGGCGATTGTCTTTTTGGTAAAGGCAGTGTCTTTAATATTTATCAGGTCTATCGTTTTACCGTGTTTCTTTTTCAATGCGCCTTCAAAGTCATTGGTGAAAATTTTCACAGAACCCTGGATCGCTTTTTCTTTTTCACTGTATTTAAGGTCTGTAACACTTAAATAAAATGGGTGTTTTGAGGCTGTGCAAAAAATAAAGACCGATACCAAAAGCAACGTCTTCATTTTATTTAGTTTTATGGCGAACATTGTACGAAGATAATGAATTCGTTTACCTTATGGTTTAGCACCGGCATGGAACATATCCTGGACTTTTCAGGTTATGATCATATTCTCTTTGTAAGCCTGCTGGTGTTGACGTTTCCACCAAGTGACTGGAAAAAAGTGCTGATACTTATCACCGCCTTTACGGTCGGACATTCTATTTCCCTTGCCTTAAGCGTTATTAATTCGCTGCATTTAAATCAGGGCCTTATCGAGTTCCTGATTGCCTTCAGCATCCTGCTTTCGGCAACCTATAACCTGGTCTTTTATAAAAATCCCCCTAAAAGGGGAAAAAGTTTTTTATACCTCATTGTCACCTTTTTTGGATTGATCCATGGCCTTGGATTTTCTTTCCTGTTGCGGGTTATGCTGGGTCACGAAGAAAATATTCTTGCTCCTTTGCTGTATTTTAATCTGGGACTGGAACTTGGTCAGATCGTTATTGTATCTGTAGTTTTATTATTTTCGTTACTTACAATTTATCTGTTTAAATGGCCTTATCAAATCTTCAAACTCATCCCGGTATGTTTAATCGTAATTATTTCTTTGAAAATGTGCATAGAACGTTTGCTTCAGTTGTTTCAATCCTCCTGATCGGTTCTTATTCTGCGCAGAATATTCAAAACAACCCACAATCAAATCATGGGAACAAGTTTGAACAACTCGGCACTATTTTACCGACTCCTAACGAATACCGTACCGCTTCTGGTGCTCCTGGCGCCAAATACTGGCAACAACGTGCAGACTATGATATCGACGTAACGCTTGATGAAAAAAATCTGATCTGTATAGGAACAGAAACGATTACATATTACAACAATGCTCCTGAGGCACTTAATTATTTATGGCTGCAACTGGACGAGAATCAGCATGATCCAAACAACGAAGTGAATTATTTTGATGAAAATAAAGTTGCTGAACCAGTTACATTACAAGGGTTAAAAGCTGTTGAAACAAAGAAAAATCTTGAAGGTCTCGGAGACAAAATTGACGAAGTTACCGATGAATTTGGCAAAAAATTAAAATACACGATCAATGGCAGTATGATGCGTATTGACCTTCCAAAACCTTTAGCGTCCAAATCAAAAGTAAAATTTAAAATCCGCTGGCATTATAAAATGATTAACCGCATTGAATATGGAGGACGCGGCGGTTATGAATATTTCCCTGAGGACGGTAACCACTTATTTACAATGTCTCAGTGGTACCCTAGAATGTGTGTTTACAGTGACTTTCACGGCTGGCAGAACAAACAGTTTACCGGACGCGGAGAGTTTGCTCTTGCATTTGGTAATTTCATAGTAAGAATGACTGTCCCTGCAGATCATCTTGTGTGCTCTACCGGCGAGTGCCAAAACTACCAACAAGTGTTGAGTCCAGCACAATTCCAGCGCTGGCAAAAAGCACAAACCGCAACTGAACCTATAGAAATTGGTCTCCTGGAGGACGCTAAGAATGCAGAAAAAAATGCTTCGACGGGCTCAGCATCCAAAGCAACAAAAACCTGGATCTTTAAAGCAGACAGCGTTCGCGATTTTGCCTGGGGAAGTTCACGCAAATTTATTTGGGACGCGATGGCCGTAATGTGCGAAGGTAAAAGAGTAATGTGCATGAGTTTTTATGGCAAGGAGGCTTACGGCCTGTATCGCAAATACTCTACAAAAGTTGTGGCACATACCATCAAAACCTATTCAAAATATTCCATCCCATATCCATATCCTGTTGCTCAAAGTGTTGAAGCTGCCAGCGGAATGGAGTACCCTATGATCTGCTTTAACTTCGGGAGAACGGAAAAAGACGGAACGTATGCAGAAGGCACAAAAAATGGAATGATCCTGGTGATCATACATGAAGTTGGCCATAACTTTTTTCCAATGATCATTAACAGTGACGAACGTCAATGGAGCTGGATGGATGAAGGCTTAAACACGTTTATTCAATATCTTACCGAGCGTGAGTTTGATTCAAAATACCCGTCTCAAAGAGGCCCTGCTTATAAAATGACTGATTATATGCGTTTGCCAAAAAACCAGCTTGAGCCGATTATGACCAACAGTGAGAACATTATTCAGTTTGGTTCTAATGCTTACGGTAAACCTGCAACTGCACTTAACATTTTACGTGAAACCGTGATGGGCCGTGAATTGTTTGACTTTGCTTTTAAACAATACTGTAACCGCTGGGCTTTTAAACATCCTGAGCCTGCAGATTTTTTCAGAACCATGGAAGATGCCAGTGCAGTAGATCTCGATTGGTTTTGGAGAGGTTGGTTTTATGATATTGATCCGGTAGATATTTCTGTGGACACTGTAAAAGCTTATACATTTAATGCAGGTGCAAAAACTCCGGTTAAAATAGATACAAATTACACCTTCCCTAAACCAAGGGAGTTTGAGTACATTACCGATATCCGTAATCGCGAGACTGGTATTGTTTCACTTGTTGACAAAGACACTACTCTCCGTGATTTTTACTATCACTATAAAGGCCCTACTGAGGTTACCAAAGAAGCAAAAAACCGTTATGAAAATCTGGAATCGATTCCAGACTCATCCTTTAAAAATTATTCAGGCAAATTTTTGTATGAGATCAAATTCTCCAACAAAGGCGGCCTGGTGAGTCCTTTAATTATCCAATTTAACTATGTGGATGGTACCAGTGACATCGAAAGAATCAGTGCTTACATCTGGCGTAAAAATGAAAAAGAGGTCACCAAAACATTTTTGAAGGATAAAAAGGTATATTCCATACAATTAGATCCGTACAGGGAAACAGCCGATATAAACGAAAAGAACAATACCTGGAATATGAAAGCTGAACCGGGAAAATTCGAAATGTTTAAAGCTAAGTCTGCAGCTGCCCGAGGACAGAGCACCGGGGAAAATCCAATGCAAAAAGCTAAGAAAAAGTAAGTAGTTATCGGATTAATGTAACTCCGCCCTTCTTAATGTATTTTTTACGGTTTAAACCCGTATACTTAAATACATAGGTATAAGTGCCCCCTTCACAGAGTTGACCCTTATAGAGTCCATTCCAGCCTTGTGTATAATCCTCGGAAGAAAATAACAATTGTCCCCAGCGATTGAAGATTTGCATGCTGGTATTGGTTATGCCCGTTCCAAAAATGATAAACTCATCATTCAGACCATCGTTATTTGGTGTAAACGAATTGGGAATATACACACCAAATTCATCGGTAATTTCCAGGCAAATATCATCGCTTGCCTTACAGCCAAAATCGTTTATCGCTTCTACCACATAACAACCGCTTCGTTCAGGAAAAACCTGAGTCTCTGGGCAGGCCTTGCATGGAATGCCGTCGCCATAGATCCAGTTAAGCGTTCCACTTCCTACTGCACGTAACATAATAACCTCATCCAGATTGTATGTTGTATCCCTTCCTGCAAACACACTTGGCAAAGGATTTACAACTACCAATACTTTTGTGCTTATCCCACATTGATAATTCCGCGAAACATTTACCGTATATTCCGTTGTAACTGTGGGATTGGCAACAACGGCTGACATCAGGTTTGTATTCAGCCCCTGAGACGGAGACCAACTATAAGTATTCCCTCCGGAAGCATAGAGGGTAGTTTTTTCACCGAGACATAAGGTTGCGTTGTTTGAAACAGCAGGAACAATATCCGGAAGTACCTGCACAGAAAAACTCAGCTGCTGATAACAATCCGTTACGCCGGCCGAGTTAGTTCCGTAAACCGTGTAATTTGTAGTCACAGAAGGATTTGCTGTTACCTGGTCTGAAAAACTACTGGAGCTCAATGCCGAGGCCGGCTGCCAAGTATACAATTGCGCGCCGCTGGCTTTAATGGTAACCGTCCCGCCTTTGCATATCTCTGGTGAAGAACCTTCAAGAGTCATACTCGGTCGATCCACTGTTTTAATCTGAATAGTCCCTGTTCCGGTACAAATACCGTTAAACCCTTTAATGGTGTATGTTGTGTTCGCATTCGGCGAAGCAACAACGTAGTTGCCCACAGTCGGATTGAGCGTATTAACCGGCGACCATTGAAATGTATTTGCCCCCGTTACTGTAATACCCGTTGAACCGCCACTGCAGATGACAGACTCGTTCGCAACAGCATGCACCGTTGGAATCGGGATGGCGGAAACTGTAACAAGAGCCTGGCTCGTGCATGTATTGAGCGCTGCAACAACTGTGTAAATTTGTGTAACAGTTGGACTTGCGAATACGGTGCTTCCTGTGGCAGAAGAAAGCGAACCGGAAGGATACCAATAGTAAACATTTCCGGTTCCTGATACACTCAAAGGTATTTGAGTTCCCCCACAGAGCGTATGCGTGGTTGACGTGATGTTTACCAGCGGGAGAGGATGTATAATAACCAGTGCATTTTTTAAAACACTGCGGCAACCTGCTTGCGTTCCAAATACCGAGTAATAACTCGTAACCAAAGGATCAGCAACGATGCTTTGAGGTGACGTAAGAGTGTAATGGCTGGCGGGAAGCCAGTTATAAACCGGTGTACCGGAAACCGAAAAGCTCGCGCTGCCTCCCGGGCAAATACTGGCTGAAGTTGGACTGATAAAAATATCTGGGTTAGGAATGATAACAAACGTTTGTGTTGTTGTTACTTTACAAACGCCATCCTGGCCAATAAGTGTTGTTGATACCACAGTTGGCAGGGGCGGTATCGTTCCGCTTGGCGTAATCGTCATGAGTGGCCCGTTAGGTGATCCGACGGTAACGTTACCTCCGGAAATAAACGTATAATTAGTGGCGCCCGCCGGCGTAACAGTGATGGTGTTTGGCGAACCATTATAATTGTGCGCACAGACCGAAGGACTACTTAACGATATTGAAACGACCGGAGGTGCAGCAACATAAACAATTGCATTTGCGGCACTCGTACAGGAGTTTAAAGAACCCAGAAGCGTATAAATCTGGGAATTGGAGGGACTCACAGCTGTCTGATTTCCGTTAGTCCCCGAAGGAGACCAGGTAAATGAAGTTGCATTACCAATCGCCTGTAGGGTTGTAGTGCTACCCGCACATATGGTAGTTGCAGGAGGAGATATACCAACTACGGGAAGTGGCAATATGGTGACCGTTATATTTGAAGTAGCGCTGGTACAACCGTTATCGGTTCCTTTTACATTATAAAAACTATTCGATGCCGGGGTCGCCGTAACGACACTCCCCGAGGTTGTACTCAGACCAGGGCTACCGCTCCATAAGTACATAGAAGCGCCCGAAACAGTAAAGGTCTCACTCTCTCCCGGGCAAACGTCGGCCGTAGCTTGCGTGAGCGATAACACAGGGTTGGGAACAATTGAAATTGAAGCGTTGGCAGTGTCCTTACAACCTGCCGTTGACCCAATTAGTGTTACGGTGGCCACCGTCGCGAAATTTCCTGTAATAGTAGATGCGATGCAAGGCATAATTGACCCGTTTGGCGCGCTGGTTGAAAAATTGCTACTCGTATGAAGCGTATAGGTACTTGCTCCCTGAGGTGTGATGGTTATGGAAGCGGGTGAATTGTTGTAAGGATACAGGCAAAGAGAGCTGCTGCTTAAGGTAAGATTTACCGTTGGGGTCTGAACCAGGGCCATGGTTGCGCTTGCAGAACATCCATTCGCGGGGTTAACAACCTGTAAGGTATAAGTTCCTGTATTGCTTACGTTCACCGAATCAATGGTGTTTAAGGCAGTGAAAGAAGGCCCCGACCAATTTATAATTTCATTTGTGAAACCATGGATAGCTTTTAATTTCACAATAGCATTGGCCTGCACACATTTACTTCCGGAAGGATTTATACTGGCAGAAACCACAGACGAGTTTGTTGTAACTACGGTCGTCAGAACCGTTTGCGTTGGCGGACAAACCGCTGTCGTAATAATACAGCTGTAGGTTCCGGGCGCGCCCGCTACCGCACTGGTTCCGGTTGCACTTCCAATAACTGAGGGCCCTGTCCAGCTATACGTAACGGGGGTTACCGGGCTAATTACTGCGTTAACCGAAATATTAATTGAAGGATTTGCGCAAGTGAGCATTCCACCACTTATGCTTGATCCGGAAAAGTCAGGCGTTGGATTACATACCGGGCAGGTGGCAAAATCTCCAACATTTGGCGAATAGCTTATTGATGAAAAAGTTACACCGTTTCCGGCGATGGTGCCGGCATAAAATCCACCATTGCGAACGTAAATTTGATTACCAATAATAGCAAGTCCCCCTCCTCCAGTGCTCGAAGGCATACCGCTTAAGGTGTAGGTACACTGAAGATTTCCGGAAGAATCGTACATATAAAGGCCCTGTGTGGTACCAGAGGTATTGAGCACATAAAAGTTGCAGTTACAGTCAGCCACAATATCGTAGGGACCATTACCGGTGAAATTCGGAATGGTGGTTAACAAAGACCCATTGCTTGTACCATCATACACGTAAACCTGACCTGTAGTTCCAACCAAATTGTAGATTCTGCTCGCGCAACCACCAAGGTTTACCGCACCACCATTTCCTGTAGAATGTCCGGTGTTAACCCAGGCAGTGCCAGACCAGTACCAGTATGTGTTACCGCTCGTTGTATAGAAGGTTGGCGTTAATGTGCCTCCGCTGATATTTGGCATCAGGGTAAGTCCGCTTCCGAACAC
>JAEUTM010000607.1 GCA_016788025.1 Bacteroidia bacterium | reverse complement strand
AGGGACCAGTAATTTATTTACGTCAACATAAATTGCAAAAGTGTTGTACTGATCAATTTCGGTCTTCAGGCCACCACCAAGACGCATGTTCATCGGAATAAAATTCTCATCGTTGGAATACTTGATTTTTGCACCGATATTAGTAAATGCAAGACCTAATGTAGCGGTAGCTTTTTTATCACCGAGTTTAAATTGATTGCTCTTGTAAAACATACTGAGATCCACGGCAAAGGTACTTGCCGCATTTCCGCTCGTGGAATTCACATAAGCTTTACTGATACCTGAATTAATATAGCGGGCAGCTACGCCAAGAGAAAAATTCTTTGATAGTTTTTGCGAAAAGGCCAGATCAAGTGCAAATTCATTTGGATTGTAATTGGCATAATTTGTACCCTGTATATCGGTAAGCTCGATTTTACCGAGACTAAAATAACGAAGAGATGCTCCTATCACCTGTCTGTCATTTAATTTACCATATCCACCCAGATAGTACATGTTAATGTCGGGAACAAGGGATCTCAGCCAGGGCGTAACAGTAACACCAACACCAAATTGTTTTTCAGCAAAAGCTAATTTACTTCCATTCCAGTGAATTGAATTCGCATCCGGGTCAGTAGCTGCGCCAACATCTCCCATCCCGCCTTGTTTGCTGTCAGGGCTTATTAACAAAAATGGAACTGCTGTAGTGATTGGGTTTATTGTGGTGCCGCCTAATTGCTGGGTACCTATTTGTCCATAGAACTTATTAATACCAAGAACGCTTAAACCAACTAAAAAATACTTTTTCATTTAAAACTGCTACTGTATGTTGCCCTGTCGAAATTAGAACCGCTAAAATACTAATTTAGAATAACCAATTTTTCAATTTTTTCGGCTTTTTTGTTATTTACGTCTAATATAGCCAATTTATAAACATAAACACCACGACCAAGTTTGTCGCCGTAATCGTCTTTTCCATCCCATTCTATGCCTTCCTGGCGGTAATTTTCACAGCTAACAGATTTTAAAATTGTTTTTACAAGTTTTCCGCTTACAGTATAAATCTGGACAGTTACTTTCAGAGGATTGCATGATTGGTTGTGCTCAAATAAAAACTTGGTTCGCGTTGTAAACGGATTAGGGTAGTTTAATACTCTTTCTAAAACAAGTTCCTCATTATTTGCAACTATAAAGTCGAGGTAACTGGTTGAAGAGTTATTCTGAATATCCCAGGCTTTAAAGGTAAGGCGATGATTACCCTCGCTTATATTAGAAAGAGGATAACGAACCCTTCCACTTTGATAACTATTTAAATTAGCTTCATAATAATCATTCAGCAAAATGGGCTTGCTGCTGTTTTCGTCGAGAATTATAGAAATATCGTGACCAAAACCCGTTCCCAGGGTATTAATTCCACTCGAATCAATCAGGTCGGCGTAAAACACAGGATTTTGATCTGTTATGCCACCGCTTACAAAATTCTTTTCATTTAAAAATATGGTGGCCTGCGGGCCCTGGTTGTCAGGATAAGTGGCTTTGGGATCACCGCCCACTTTAACCTGCGTATAAACGCCGCTGCCGTCTGTAATGCCATTGGTTGCGTAATAGCTTATTTTTCCCGGCCCAATGGCATAACTAATGTCTTTTGGAACCAAAAAGGTAAATGAAAAATCCCCGTTGGTCACCTGGGCTTTTCCTCTGTAAAGAATATTTTTTTGTGATTTAAACTCGAAAGGAACAAGTTTTGTGTTTTGAGGAAATCCTGGAAGCGGATCACTTACAGCAATCTTTGAATCTTCAGTGTTAGCAAGACACACAACATTTGCTTCCTTATCAAATACAGTTGGATAAACAACCCCGTTAAAGTCTGTTTTTTTGTTTCCTGAAGGATCCGCAACAAAACCCTGAACGGTAATTTTAGCAAGAGCCGACAAAGTATCAGAACTGTTTCCATTAACATCAGCATTATTAATTTTTGATGTAAACACTTTGTTCCGCGGATAGGCCAGAGTCATTGCAGGGTCACCCAACAGGTGAAAATTAGCGTTGTAAGATTGTTGCCCGATTTGAGGATCGGCTTTAGTCATCCTTATCGCATCGCCCAGGCAAGGCATTTTGCCGTTGGGCAGAGGATTAAAAAGGTTTTGCAGCATCACTGTGTTTAGTGTGAAGTTGCTGCCGGCAAAGGCAACACGGCATGTTGTGTACATTGCAATGGCACCACCGTTTGGATTCAGAAGACAGAATTCTCCCGCCGATGTTCTTGCCGGATCATCATACCTGCTGAATTCGCAGGTAGCAGTGATAAATAAGGGCAGCTTGTTAAAATTATCAAGTTTATTAATAATGTCCACATCAATGATCCGTTCGGCCGTTAAACCAACTTCCCCGCCATGGCCCGTATAGTTAAAAATAAATGTGCCCTTTCGTAATCGTTTTACAAAATCTTCCGCAGCGTCGGGATACCTGAAACCTCCCGGCGTGCTAAATCGCTGGTAAGAATCAAGTAATATTTTATCAACGTTATATTCCGGCCTAAGGGCGGTCATAAGCCTGGTCAAAGAATCCGATTGCCACATATGCAGGGCGCCATCTTCATCGTCACCAAGAAAGAGGGTCCATGTGCGCCAGTCTCCCATAACACTTCCGTTCGCAGAATTGGAAGTTTCAGAATTGTTAATGGAGAAGTTTTGATCCACACGATAATAATTTTCTATTTTGGCGATAATACCCTTTACTTCGTCAACGTTGCGACAAGGAAAACGACCTACTCCGATATCCATTATTCCTGAACTCTCTGCTTTATAACCTTCACCGGGATCCATCAAACCATAAAAGTCGTCGGTCGTAACACATGAAAGTGGATCCAAAGATTCAATAGACTGATACGTAGGAATGAGATTACTGTTGTTTAACAAACTTCTGTTTTTATTCATATACGACCCGTCTCCCATCAGCAAAACATACTTAGTCGCAGATCCCTGGGCTTTAGACCTCTGATAAATCATTCTGATAAAATCGCGGATGGCTGCAGGTTCCTGTTTACCACTACCAAATTCATTGTAAATCTGCTCTGTGTTTATAACAACATAATTAAGACCTTCGTGTTTTTTATGAAACTGCCCTATGTATTCGCTTTCCTTTAATAGAAGAGGATGACTTACAATTATAAAATCAATCAGGCTGTTTAACGAGTGCAGATTCTGGTTTTGAACTTTTCCAACAAACGTTGGGGTATAGTAATCTGATTCCGGTGCAATACAATATTCGTTTAAAGAATCGGTGCTGGCAATAAAATCAATCGAGCTGCCATTATTGTTATAGTCCTGCGCATATGGATTAAGCGGGTCGCTTACGTTCCACAGGTTAAACTTTGTTCCGGATGCATTATTAATCGAGAAATTGCAAGTCTTTCCAACACCAGTAACACGTTGGTCCCTGAAACAGAATTGGCGGTTGCTTATTTTTAAAGCTCTGCGTGCGTTCACTGTAATCTTATCAAGCCAGCCGAAACTTTTTGGAGTCTGGCGGGCTACAGTCAGACTAATTTCATTCGGATTTGTATTAATAGCCCAGCCGAAAGACTGACCTACATCGGCCCACCTTGCATATTGTGATGAACTGATGTATGTGGTCATGAGCTGGTGATTCATACCATTTCCACTGGTGCTGTAATAGGAATTTTGACTGTACGACCCGGCAAGAACAGTTTGACTGACAATAGTATCATTGGTAAGGTAATCTCCGTCTCTCCAGGAAAAAGTATAGGAGTTATTAAAATCGAAATACTCTCCGAAAAACTCTCTTCCGCTTTTTCCAAAGTTTACAATGTTCTCTTCATGGAAAGCATAATAATCGTAAGAATTACTGGTGAAGTCAGGTGCCTGGGAAAGAGAACTCTTATTCAGAATGCGTTTGCCGTCTCCAAGATCCACATTCACGAAATAATAGCTTGAATCGCAGTATAAACTTTTTGTTGCAGTGTATATAATTCCCTTTCTTGCAATTTTCCCGGTTTTTTTCCACTTCGTTGTTCCAGTGGCGTAAAAAAGAATATAATCTGAGTTATCAAAGTAGCCGTCGTTTCCAACATCTATTACCTGTATCGAATTTTCTACAAGGTCGTCGTAACGGAAGTCGCTGTTTTTTTCAGGAATCATTGCTCCGCCATTCCCATAAATTCTTATTTTTTTTACTTCCAGGCCGTTAGTATTGATACCCATAGCGCTGAGTGCACTTCGTGTTAGTTTGTGAATTCCAGTTTGCGTTACTGCAATTTTGTACCAGTTACCGGTTGCAAGAACAGATGATGATGCAAAAGGATCCGCTGCCGGTCTCGCCTGAGGATCTGCGAAATTCTGCCAGTTGATGTCGTATGATACCAACTCTTCAATTTCACCGGATTTCCCAAGTCTGAACGGAAAAAGTTTATACCTGTTTAAATTTTGATCACGACTCAGGCTAGGCATTTGCTCCGAATAGAAATCACTTTTAAGATATCCCTGATAGTTTTTTCTGATAACTGCAGCGTGAGGTTCTTTAACAGTAATAACAGCCTTTACAGAAATCGAAGGAACAGAATAATAAGAATAACCGGTAGCGTTATAGATGGTATAGAACGGTAGTCTGTTTTTTTCTAAATCATAAGCTGCATTTCTTAATTCAATTTTAAGAATAGCGGTGTCAGATGAATTTGATTTGATAATGCGGGATGTATGAAGGCCCGATTCCTGGCTTTTAATAGTCAGCTGCAGAAACAAAAGAACAAGAGTGCAAGGGATACTGAATTTCATAAAATGGATGGTGATAGTTCTATTCTGCTTTTTCTACAAAGTACTGTAAAATAACGACGAGAACTTATAAAATATTGTTTTTAAATTTTTTTTGTTTTTAAAAACGAATTTATATATTTGTGAAATAGGTTAGGTTAATATGCTCATATGAATTTACGCGTTCTGTTCTCAATATTAGTGTTTACTGTGTTTTTTTCTGACCTGAAGGCGCAAGATCCTCAGTTCACACAATTTTACGCTAACCCTTTGTATTTGAACCCTGCATTTGCTGGTACAGCTCGTTGTCCACGTATTTGTATGAACTATCGTAACCAGTGGCCTAACCTGAGTGGTCGATATGTAACCTATTCTGTATCTGGCGACATGCATCTTGACGCCCTCGGTGGTGGTCTTGGGGTGCTTGTAACCACAGATGATCAGGCCAACGGAACTCTTAAAACAACGAACGCAAGTCTTATTTACTCATATCAGGCAGTTATTAACCGTGAATTTTCTCTTAAATTCGGTTTACAGGCTACCTATATGCAAAAATCACTGGCTGTAGAAACGCTGCACTTTGGTGATATGATTGATCCCCGTCGTGGATTTGTTTGGAATACACGTGAGGCAGTACCTTCTCCTAACAAAACTAATGCCGATTTTTCAGCGGGTCTGTTGGGCTTCAGCAAGAGTTATTTCTTTGGTTTTTCAGCCCATCACATCAATCAGCCTGACGAGGGTCTGTTAGGGCAGTCAAAACTGCCTGTTAAATTCACAGTGCACGGAGGAGCCATCATCGAACTCGAAAAAGGTGGTGAAAGCTATATTTCTCCAAATATCCTATTCCAGGCTCAGCAAAAGTTTAACCAACTAAATCTGGGCCTTTATTATGTTAAAGGACCATTTGTGGCAGGTTTATGGTATAGAAATGCCGATGCCGTAATCGCCCTTGTAGGGATTAAAAACGACAATTTCCAGGCCGGGTATAGCTAT
>JAEUTM010000593.1 GCA_016788025.1 Bacteroidia bacterium | reverse complement strand
TGTAGCGCTTAATCGCCTGGCTTTTTTAATGTTGGATAATTCTATACAGATTTATTCTTACGACGCTTCGTTTAACGTTCAAAAACTAGGAAGCTTAAATAAAAACTAACAATTAATCTTATCAAAACTAAAAGCCCTGCTCCGATTAAAGAGCAGGGCTTCTTTTTAGCTTGAACAGAATTCGCAATTGTCACCTGCGTCTGGTTGCAACATTTCCCGCATTTTTTTCTGCGCTTCTGCTTCAATTTGTTCGGTGGTCCAGTCAGGATTAGCAATTTTAATCATCGATTTGATAAAATTGCTGTTGACCGGTGTAGATACTGTTTCGTTCATAGGCCGGATTTTATATTTGAGATTAGTTTCTATTAAATTTAGATCCAATAGACCCCTTCAAACACCGACCACGGTTTTTTAACCGAACTGTTTTTTACTGGAAGGTTAACTTCCGCCGGTTTGAATTCAGGTTTATTTACCGATCTTGGTTCGGATAGTCCCAGCCCACAAGCGTGTGGGAGAAGACTGCATATTTGTTTTTCTTGTTTTTCCATGGCCCTTTTAGTTAATCTATATATTTATATATATCGATGTATTTTTGGAAAAAAGAACCGCTCTGAAGCGGCGTTTTTTCTTTACACAAAGAAAATACATAAATCGATAGGTTTCGATACGTCGATATATGAATTTTGTTTTTTTAACAGGGATCCGTGGATCGTAAGATCAGTTTTCGTATTGGCTCAGAAACTGGATGTAAGCGTTGAGCACTTGGTGGTTAATCGTGTAGCTGAAGTTTCTTCCTTCTTTTTCAGCAATAAGGAGGTCCGCGTCAACCAACTGTTTAATATGATGGGATATGGTAGATTGTGCCAGGTCCAATCGCTCTACAATGGAAGTACACTGGCAAGCATTTTTTTGTTTTTTAATCATTTCCATCATTTTCAGACGGAAAGGGTCACCCAGAGCTTTGGAAATTTTCTCGACCTTTTTCAGGTCTAATTTCAAATTCATAATGCAAATGTATCGATTTTTTTCGATACGAAGCAGGTGCCTGATTCAGGAGATGTTTAGGACACAAACAAACAGGGGCCTGTTTTGAAGGCCCCTGCAATTGAAATTGGAATTTCAGATCCCTGTCATACTGTACAGGGCATCGAAATCATTTATAAATATGCTTTTTCCGTCGGTTCGGATCAGGCATTTAGTCTTAAAATCCTTAAGCGTCCGCACCAGGTTTTCCAGCGATGTACCAATATAACTGGCAAGATCGCTACGGTTTACCCTTATCTCAGAATCTTCATTGGTCTGACCCGGAGCTTTGTATTTCTCGTTTAAAATAAGGAGAAAAAATGCAAGTCTTTCGCGGATGCTTTTTTGCGCAAATATACTGATACGGTTAGCCAGCACATTATATTCGTGACATACACTTTGCAGAAGAAGGCTCGAGAGCGCCGAGGAGTTATTCAGTACACTCAGAAAATTGTCCCTTTCAATATATAGAAGTTCGCATTCTTCAAGTGCAACTGCCGACACTACATGTTTGTCCTGACTTAAGATAGCGCGATGACCGAACATATCGCCTGCTGAGAAAATAAAAAGGATCTGAACTGTACCATCAAAATTCAACTGGGTACATTTGATTTTGCCTTTTTGCAAAATATAAACGCCCTTCGGAGCATCGCCCTCACTATACAATATTCCTTTTTTATTGAGTTTGATTGTCTCCGTGTCTTGTTCCAGCTCAATTCTTTCCTTTATAGGCAAGTCCTCTAGCCGGATCCCTGAGCAGAAATTAAAATTGTTTAATGTGTCCTCTAGTTTACTTTTGAGTTGTGTATTCATAAAATAACTTTTTTAGTAGTACAGGTTAAATAAATAAAACGTCAAAGTGGAATAAAAACAAAATAGCTGACGATGGAGCAATACTTTAAAGCATCCCCAATCTTCAGTATATTGAATTTGGTCAGGTAAGAGGTGGTCCGCGCTTGCAATTAGCACGAACCTGAAAATGGGTGTTTTTTGATCTTGTCAGGTGAGGGACAAAGTCGTTGCAGTAAACAAACTCACGAATGGTTAGCGAGGGAATGGTGGGGATAATAACCTGGATGCCCTTGGTCTTGTATTTACGTTTTAAGCTTGGAACCTCGTTTTGCCCGTCACTTTTAAGAATTTTGGCTCCGAGTTCGACCTTTTTTCCTAAGGCAATTTCACAGTACTTGTATTGTCTCAAAGAGCAGGCATTCGCCGAAAGGCCTGCCAGCAACACCAGAACAAATGTTACAAGATATGTGCGTTTTTGAAACATTTTTTAATTAAAAGTAAATTTAACCAAAAATAAATGATATTAGTCAAGAGCACTGGAATTTAACAGAGCAAATAAAAAATTGTGGAATTTATTGCACAGTATTTTTACGATGGTCATGCAACCTTTTTTGTTTTCCCAGTCTTTAAGGTAAATTAAGACATTGACAACAACCCCGGCACATATAAATGATACCTTGACTGACCTTTTAGGTCGCTGCAAGCAAGGTGAGCAGGCCGCATATAAAGAGATTTATCATTTATATGCCGGGGCAATGTTCAATATCAGTTTCAGGATACTAAACAGCACTGCCGACGCAGAGGATGTTCTGCAGGAAAGTTTCGTGTCTGCTTTTAAGAATGTAAATCAATACTCAGGCACATCGTCTTTTGGAGCCTGGTTGAAACGCATAGTGATAAACAAATCCATTGACTTTTTAAAAACCAGGAAGCCTGATTTAATTTCAGTTGATGAATTCGATCAGCCGGAAGACACAGAAGAACCAGACGATAACGAGCATTATGATGTCGCGCTGATTAAATCGGCTATTTCAAAAATGCCCGACGGCTATCGTGTGATTTTGAGTTTGTATTTATTTGAGGATTATACGCACAAGATGATTTCGGAAAGGTTAAAAATCAGTGAGGGCACATCCAAGTCGCAGTATTCCAGGGCGAAGAAAAAATTACTGGAAATAATGCAACAAAAAAAAGGTCATGAGTGATAAATTAAAAGACTTTATAGCAGATCACCGCGAGGAGTTTGATACAAGAGTTCCAAAAGATCTCTGGCCGGCTATTGAATCAGCTATTCATAAAAAACCGTTTATTAACCCTAAAACTTTAAGTAAGATGTTTAAATATGGTTTCGGCGCTTCAGCGCTTGTTATAGGAACACTGGTGGTTCTTAATGTTCAAAAAGAAAAACAACCGGTAACTCAAAATTCAAAAACCGGATATGTGTCAATCGAAAAAGCACAGCCTAAAGCATTCACCGTAACAAAGGAAGAAAATCCCACCAGGAAAAATGCTGCGAAGGAACTTCCAATGCTTTCGGCTCCTCCAATAGACACATCAGTTGATGTGCTGCCAGAAGACAAACTCATAACCGAAAATAAAATGCCGGAAGAAGAGCCGCAAACTTATACCGGATCTTATAAAATGATAGCCTCTTATGGAACCTTCCACAAATCGCGGGATAAAGACACCAGCCTTGGAAAGTACTTTGTGTCAATTGACACTGTTTTTTCCGGTGTTTCCAGGCTGCAGATAATAAGCGAATATTGTAATGTTAACATCAAAGCGGCTCAAACAGATGTGGTGAACATGAGTGGAAAGGTTGGGGGAGCTGCAGGGAATGTTATCTGCCTTGGAACGCGTTCATACATGAATAAAGTAAATGTTTGCCGGTACGAGAAAAAGGATTCAGTGCTAAAAATCTGGATCGAGGGAAAAGATCTGGGAGAACGTATTAAAATGACGAAAGATGAAAAAGAGAAATCAGAACTTAATCTTACGGTGCCGATCAATATTAAAGTAGATATAGATAACTCCGCCGGGAATATTAATCTTAGTGGCATAGAGTCATCGGGTGTGAATTTAAAAACCGGTTATGGTCATATCACGGTTCAGGATGTTAAAACCAATCTCAAACTAAATTCGGGTTCAGGAAATATTTTTGTAAAAAATCAAACAGGGATAATAAAAGCTATCTCTTCCTATGGCCATCAAACGCTCGAAGATCTTAATGGTGACGCAGTATTGCGCAGTGGCTCAGGCAACATTCATCTTAAAAACCTGAAGGGGAATCTCGAAATCACCTCTTCGTTCGGTCACCAGAATATTACCGATATCCAGGGTGATGTAAAAGCAACGCTTTCCAGTGGCAACCTTAAGGCATCTTTAGTTAAAGGAAACGTAACTGTAAAATCTTCCTTTGGAAAACAGAGCTTTAACGAGGTGGAAGGGAACATCACTTCCAATGCCAGCTCTGGCAGTATTGTTATCGATGGATTTAAAGGAGCTCTGGGTATAGGAACAAGCTTCGGAAATATTATAGGAAAAAATATAACCTTAATAAGTAATTCAGAATTCAAAACCTCTTCGGGAAGTATAAATATGGAATTTAAAAACGAAATGAAAGATCTTCGTTTTGATCTTTCAGCTTCTTCGGGAAGAATGCTTATAGAAAAGGATAACGTAAAAAATACCTCAGACCATACATTGATGGTTGGCGACGGTAAGATCCTGGTGAAGGGAATCACGTCTTTTGGAAATCAGAATTACCATTAGAATTCCAACAGGCACTCATCTCTTAATTATATTCAGACCTTCCCAGCTTAGGCCATCATCATTGAAAACCTGGCTGGGCATGTCTTTTTTAGAATCAAATTTTTTATTGGCCGGAATCGGACTTGCCTGTTCTACTTTTGTTTTGTTAACTACAAACACCTGCTCGATTTCAAATAAAGAATGTTCGTTTGGTGAAAACCAATGCCTGTTGGTAAGTTTCAGGTCGATATTGTATTGAAAATTCTGAGGATACCATTTTCCATTTACTTCCTGGAAAGCAATGCTTTTAACATAGCTTGGATTTCCGATCCCGATTCCATAAAGAAAAATAATTGGCCTTAATATAACCGGAATAACAAGCTCTCCCGAACTTTCGAACCGGATGATGGCCATGCTTTTGGTATCAAGGTAAATTTTTCCGCTTTCTCTAAGATGATCCACTTTACCCTTAGAGGTAAAATCTATCACCATAATTTCCTTGTTGTTGTACGAAGAGGATTTTGCAAAGCTGTACTTGTATTCTTTCAATTCAGTGGTATCAAGAGAGCCTTCCGTTTTTTTGGTAAGGTTGGTGGCCTGAAGAATGCTCTCCGGTCCTCCGAAAGAACTGCCCAAATCCATTTCAATGTTTTTGTCCTCTTTTTTGCCGGTCTTTTTTTCTTTTTCTTCGGCCTTTTTCCGCTCTTTACTCATAAATGCTACTTCACTTGTTTTTTCTGCCTTCCGAAAGAGCATAAGTTGGTGCGAATTTTTAAGCGTATCGGTGTATTTCGGATAATAAGTTTTAAAGGCTCCTTCATTCAGCGCTATCAGCTGCTTGTTTTCCAATACTTTTTCGCGATAATAGGCCACCGTTTCAAAGGGACTGTCAGCATAGTTAAACTTAACCTTCCGCATGGCCAGTCGTATATAATATTCGGGAGGCATAGGGCGAATTACAACTTCTTCAAGCTGAAAAGCGCTGGGTTTAAGTTTAATGTTGAGCGCACCCTTTATATCGTTAAGAGCAATAGCCTGTTGTTTATATCCGAAAAAACTTATTAATAAAGAATCATCACTTAAATCTTCAGGAATATAAAAATCAAACTGTCCATCGTCATTGCTAACCGTTCCAATTAGCTGTTTTTTTAAGCTCACAGAAGCAAACGACACCGGGTCGTTATTCGAAGCGTCGACTATTGTTCCTGTAATTAATTTTTTATTTTGAGCAACTGCTGAAAAACTAAAGCACAACAGCATTAAACAACCTACGGTACTTACCTTTTGTTTTATATTAAATTCAGAATATCTCATACTTAAATGTACCTAAAAGCTAAAAAGGACAGTACGATTTTGAACTAGTGGTTCAAATTTTATTGAAGCGGTTAAAAATGGCCGGCAATGGTTTTATTTTTTTGCAGGGAGATTATGACCTATGATTTCAACATTTACCCCCATGGTAAAGTCGAAGCGGGCTCTGTTGCCATTATTCAAATGCTGCAGGTTAAATGATGGAGTGAGTTTACCATCTTCCGTAAATGGAAATACCGCCACGTTATAAGTTCCCGGTGAAAGCCCCTTCTGTTCTATATGAAATGGACTTCTGTTTACGATGTTCTTACTCACCAGTTTGTCATTATTATCGGTAATAACTACCACCAGTTTTTTTTCTCCCAGCCAGCTTACTTCTGTATTAGGATACGATTGGTTAGCCAGGTCATTGAATAATACATTTATTTTAAGATCATATGTTTTTCCCGGCGGAAGAAAGGCCTTGCATTCTGTTTTTCGGGTTCCATAAAGTTCTTTACCATTGTTTGGTGCATCCGGAGGACAATAAGTTTCCGATCCGGGTTCGCTTCCAGGACAGTTCCTGTCCATTCCTTCTATAGTGCCTATTTCATTGTAAACAAATTTAAATGTATTGTTCTTTACATTATAAAGCGGCGAGGTTTGACTGGACAGGTTATATTGGATATTGCAGAGATCTCCGAAACCATAAGAGCTATAATGCCTATCGTTACTCCGAAGAGAATAGCTGCGATTGCCGGAACAATCTCCAGAAGGACATTTTTCCGGCCAGCTTGTTTTTTCTTTTTGTAATGCAATGTGTTTGAAAAATGTGCTGTAAGAATAGCTCAGATCATAACAATGCGCAGGAAGGTTTAAGAAGTCTTTGGAAGGGAGCAGAATAACAGGAACAATCACTTTTAATTTGGGTTGAGTAGGATCCGAAAGCACGAGATTAACTACTTTGAAAGTGGAATCTTTTTTTAATTTCTGTACGTCAACCGTAAATTTCACAGCGCCGGTACTACCAGCTTTCACCGGCATTGGTCTTTTTGATGTGACTGAAATAAACGCCAGGCCTGGACTTTCTGAAATGTTAAATTCAAAATTCTTTTTAGAAGTGTTGTACACGTTAAAACCCAGGTTGTTCTTCTTTTCGTCCTTAAGACAAAAAACAATGGGGCAAGGGTTCGTGCGTATTACGGAATTGAATCCGTAGTGTTTGTCTTGTGAAAAGACATAAAAAAAGGGGTAGAAATATTTTTCCATTGCCGCAAATTTTTGCTTGTTGCTTGGGCCAACGCTTAAAGCAGGATGTGCATTCAGGAAAGAGAATATTTCAGGATAGATTTGTTCAGCATAAATACCAGTTTCCCGGAGAAATACGCGGCGTGCTTCAAAAAAATCGGTAAGAGCTTCTATTTTTTTTAATTCTTCGTTTGTAGCAGAACCTCTTATTGGAATTTCAGGAAAACCCTTTTCGCTACCAATTTTAGGGTATTTGGCCCGGGCTTCGTTGTAAAAGAATTTCTGTGCGGCATAAAATGCGTCAGAAAATCTGACAGGTCCGTTAAACCCGGATACAGAAAAAGAAAAGCCTAAAAAAAGACCTATAGTCAGGGAGCGTAAAAGTGTGTGCCGCATGTTTGAATTAACTCATACAATAATACAAATTAAGCCTAATATTAAGTTTTAAAGCTGCATTAAAGTTGTTCAATAACTGATAACTATGTTTCAATCATTGAAACTCTTGTTAATGGCTGTTTGGTATAGTTTTTGACGAACTTTATAAAAATAATAGTTAAACCAATAACGATCAAATCCAAACAAATAAAAAAATCATCATGGAAAATGCAATAGGACTTAGAATTAGAGAATTGCGCACGCACTACAATTTAAGTGTAAAGGAATTTGCTGTAAAATGCGGATTGTCGCACGTAGCCATATTCCACCTTGAAAACGGCAAAACGGCAAAACCTCATAGAAGCTCTTTACAGCGTATCGCCTCAATGTTCGGAACCACCGCCGATTGGTTATTGTATGGCAAAAACGAAATGCTTCCAAATGGATCCAAAGAAA
>JAEUTM010000559.1 GCA_016788025.1 Bacteroidia bacterium | reverse complement strand
TTAGAAATTTCCTTTACACCTTCTCCATTCAGCTGATACAATCTGAATGAAGTTACGGTGACATCAATGTTTTTTTTATCAATATTCCATAAATACGCTACAATACGCTTTACCCCTATTGGCATATTTGGGCTTGTCAGTGAAATTGTGCAGGCTCTGGTGGAATTCCAATAGTACTTTATCAGATTTAAAGGTACTCTGATAAGGAAACTACTATTCTCATTTGTTGCGTCGTCAACCTGTAGAACCAGCCAGGCATTGAACGGTTCCGGCGCATTGTTTACATCAAACGTGAACTCAGCCAGAACCGGGTTCTGAGAGTTAAAAGTTGTATCAAGTTTTTCCAAAACATTATAATATTCGTCTTCTCCTTTGAGATTTATCTGTCTCTCTGTCTCTAATAATAATTTTCGTTCAAGCATTGTTCTGCGTTTAAGCAAACGAAAATCCCAATAATTATCCGAAGCTAGTTCTTCATAATATTTATCGTAGTATGGCTTGTCCTGCTTGTAAGCAAGTGCATAGTCACAATTCATTTGAAGTGCCTCTGGTGCGGTCATATGATTTAACTTCACAGAACTTTTGTAATTAAGAAAACCGTAAAAAAACTCGCGGACCCTATGCCCTCCAATTGTAATTCGGCGGTTGCTTTTCTCCTGCTCGGAAACCAATATGTCGAAAAAGCCTTTTGGCATAGTCTCATAAATCCTCCAGGAATGTACTTCGAAGTTAAATGTCGACAGGAAATTGAGTACGTAGGCTACAGGAAATGCTAATGATATCAAGCGTGCTGACCGGGTAGCTTCGTTTAACATAAACGCAAAGGAAATCACAAAAAACACGTAGAAAAATAAGCCCGTTCTATCTTCAGGATAATTTACTCCAAGCACTTTTTTCAGGAGATAAAAAGAAACAATCAAGGCGCACAGCACAAAGTAAGAAATAGAAAAACTGCTTTGAGTTATAAACTCAAATTTCCTTGTAAAACTTCTGAAGATCCAATAGATTCCCATTAACAGAAATAGACCAATGAAAATAAAATTGATAATCTGGTCCTTAAAAAAGATCGTTTCGATAAGCGTCTCAAATGTTACTTTCCAATAGCTGTCTCCACTGCCATAATATAACGCGCCATGGCTTTGCAGGAAAAAAGCGTATTTCACCCAGAATAAAACCAAAGCAGCATGGACTGTTAACAAAAGTACATTCATCTTTTGAAAAAAGACCTTGTTTTTCAACTGCATTAGAACAGAAATAACAGTGGTAATGGCCAACACAAAAACCAATGTAAGATTGGCACTTAAAGCTAGTTGGGAAAACAAAATAAATTTGGCGAAATGGCTAAAGGCTCCAAAACGCATGTATACGAAAAAATAATACAGGGCAAGGATCAGCAAGGACATTGAAATGCCGTAACCACGACATAATGAGTAAAAACTTATAAAGTTAAATGATAATAAAAACCCAGCGCAGAAAATGATTTTCGTGGCCAGTCCATAGTACATTTTACTCATTCTGAACACC
>JAEUTM010000530.1 GCA_016788025.1 Bacteroidia bacterium | reverse complement strand
TGTAGGACTGGAAGGGAAATTATACGTCGAAGGGTTGAGTTGTCCACCCGCTATCACACTGGTAGGGTTGGACACGCCACTTGGCGGTGGAACTCCTTTAAGCCAGGTACCTCCGGCATTCACCACAATGTTATTCAGATTATAATTAGGGCTGGTAATACACAGTGGCGTTATGGTTGGAGTGGTGAGGTTAGAGGACACAAACTGCGAAACATGGAAGTTTGCTGTTTGGGTAGCCGCACAGGTATAAGAAGTATTTATGGCTGTAAAATTATTTAACCCTATACTGGCGTTTCCAGGGGCAATGACACCTGCGTTACTGATAGCGTTGCTGGAACCAGCCATGCTAAACGTACAGTTTGAAGGAGTGGTACTCACTGTGTACAGTGCGGAGTTATTGCATAAATTCGGAATTAATGCAACAGTAGGCGTCTTAGGGCAAAATGTACTGATGGTGAGTGTTTTTACAATAGGACAGTTCACAAGGGTAGGGGTTACTGTAACAGTATAAATAATACTTGCTGAGGGTGAGCCGGAACAAACCGGAGATATCAGCACGCTGGATTGAGTAGCTATGCCGCCAAATAGCCAGGTATTGGGCGACCAGGAGTAGGTATATTGTCCTGGTGTTGCAACAAACTGATGGACAACATTTGCAGATACATTTCCTCCTGGACAGGTTGACGCCGTAGTAGGAGTTAAAGAGTAATTCCAGACAAGCGGTGTAACGTTAAATGAAGTTGTGTATTGACAGGCTCCATCAAAGGCATAAACACCATATGATCCAGCTGACATATTTGATGTGGTGAAAGTGATGGCTGAAGTACCACTCAACGTAGCGGTATAGGGTGAAGTAGAGCCTGTAGCAAATACAGAATAAGTGTTCATGCCCGTTGGTGCACCAGTTGCCGGTGAGAGAGCAATGGTTGCCGTGCCATTTGTTCCACCCACACATATAGGAGACACATTGAGAACATTTAATAATCCCGGTGTAGTTTGGTATAAGGTATATTTTAGAGAATCATTACATCCCTGGTTGGTAGTATAACGCAAGTAATAGTTTGCCCCATTGGACGGCGCTGTTACTGTGTAAGCTGCGAGGGTTCCGCCACCGCTTCCTGGGATGGGTGACAAGTTACTATCATACCATTGAAAGTTAGTACCTCCAAACGTATTAAGGAAGGCCACATTGCCGCAATAGCTTACCGATAGAGGTATAATACCCAGGGGTCTGGCACCCACAGTGACGGTGGTCATGGCGGTTCCGCAACTCGTACCAAGTCCGGCAACAGTTACACTGTAAACTCCTGGAGCCAGGTTATTGACGACAGTTCCGGTACCGACGACGCTATTGTTACTGGCAGCCGTCCAGGTGGCCGTATAACCGTTGCCACTTCCCGTTCCAAAAACTGTTGCCGACCCGCTCGCTCCTCCGATACAGGATGAATTGGTTAAAGCCGCAGCTATGGCGACTGTCGTCGGATTAAGAGCATTAGTTGTAGTGAACACACAACCTGTCGGGGTTACCATGGTTACGGTCCAAACACTACCAAGCACAGGATTGGTAATAGTAATAGTTGCAAGTGTAGATTGACCTGCAGCTAGTGTAGAGGGGCCGCTCCAACTGTAAGTGGCATAACCCAGTGGTGCGGAAATTTGAGCTACGTTTGATCCAGAACAATAACTTACGGTTTGACCTGGAATGAAGGTTGTTGGACCACCAATACTACAAGTATTGCATATTACGGGACCTCCGCATTTGCAGTCAATTAATGTGCTACCCCAGTGTCCCGTTAAAGAACAATCGGAGGTAATAAATTCAATGGTTACACAAGATCCGATGTAAGGGGTAAGGTCAATAATTTTCACCTGCCAGTTCGTCCATGCCGCACCGTTTGAAGTGGTGAACGTTGCCCCTGTGTTGCACCCTGGAGAAAGGTAAATGTTAGAACACCCTAGAGTTGCACCGTTGCATGCATACATTTGCACAACAAAACCAGCCTGTTGCCAGGAAGCAGGGGACGACGAACAACAAGCGTGGCCGGTACCATCCTCCCAGTATCCGGCATATGCAAACTGAAACACTGCATTTTGAGAAGTCACTGGAAAAGTTTGAGTCATTCTGGTCATGGAAACATTATTTGATCCAGCACCGTAATTGTTCAAACGGGCAACATTGGTTCCTCCGAGAGGAGAGTTTGGAATAAGCCCAGCTCCAGGGTAACCACTGATAGGAGTTGTAACAATCTCAAACTCGTTACTTCCCGAAGTCCAGTTGTTGGGACTACATGCAGCATCATTGACTCTGCTGCTAATACTCCATCCAGAAACTCCATTTCCCGTAGTATACAAGCCAGGAGTAGTAGATTCGAAATCTTCGTTTACACACGGAGCGTTATTGATAGTATTCCCGCCACCAATGGGTTTGTTTGCGGAACCACCCGTATTAAGAGGGCCGGTTATTACTGAGGTTAATTTAGACTGAGAACCAATACTATATTTCTTGTCTATAAAATTTCGCTTCTGCAAATTAATATAGCTATAGATTTCCCAGCCAGGAATTCCCTGTGCAAGGAGTTCCGACTTAATAGCAGCTTCATCAAATCCGTAAAGAGAATCTTCGGGACTATCCATACGGAGTTTTGAATTACCGAGTAAGTACTCCTTATTCTTAATGTAAGACTCCTTTGCCTTCATACTGGAAGAAGGAGAAACCAGGCCGGGCTGGCTGGTTGAGGCGTTGGTTTTGTTTTTCGTATCTTGAGCATAATTCGACAGGCTCAACGACAGCAGAAAAACAAAAGTAAGTTGGGTTAGTTTTTTCATGGCACTTTTCGTTTATACAAATTTACTTAGCGCCATAGGCCTTTGCCTATTTTTTAGCTCAATTGAATTTCAGTTTTACGAAGTGCTTTTTTATTTACTCAACGCAAGCAGCTTGGCTCATGCAGATACGCAGCTCACTCATATAAAAACATAAAGCCGCCCTTCGGTTAAGAAGGACGGCTCTGATTTTTTTGGGTATCGTTTATTTTATTTAAGCAATGCGATGTTACCCATTTTTTCATAGGAGTTACCATCCATGTCCTTGTACTTAATGCGGTAAACATAAGTACCTTCTTTTAAAGGTTCTCCTTTGTTTTGTGTAGACCCATCCCATCCTTTAGCAAGATCTTTGGTTCTGTATATAGAGTGTCCCCAGCGATCAAAGATTTCCATCTCAAAAGCTTTTGGAT
>JAEUTM010000519.1 GCA_016788025.1 Bacteroidia bacterium | reverse complement strand
ATACTCAGTTTTTCGTTGTAGGAATAATATATGCCGGGGTTCTTAACCTCCCCGCCAACATTTACTTTAAAGCTCAGCAATTTTACCTTGATTGTCGGATCTTTAACGAATTCAAGCGACTTTTTCATAATTTTTTCCCGTGCTTGTTTCAGGGTTAATCCTGCCACTTCAAGAGTTCCTAAAATGGGTAGCGAAATAGTTCCTAAAGAATCTACCTGATATCCGTTGATGTATTGTGACACATAATCACCATAATCCTGCATAGTTCCACCGGAGGATCCTCGGGAAGATCTATTGGCCTCGAAGAGTTCGTTTACTTCTGGATCCAGCGTTTTAATACTGACAAATAAATTGTCATAAGGTCTGATTTCGTATCCCTGAACTTCATTAGACATTCCCGAAATGTGCTGATCCTTATCTAAATCCTGAAAATAAGTAAACTCTTTTGCGGTACGGCACGAATAAATGCTAACTATTATTCCTATAACAACAACGAAACGATTGACTATTCTTTTCATAGTTTCTATTTTTTGGTTTTTTGTAAATATTTGTTGGATTTGTGTGAATCTACTTTGAAGAGATGAACTCGGAAGCCGATCTGCTGCTTATGCTACTGCTTAGTTTTAGTGTTGGTTGAAGTCTGTTTTCAATGTCGTCACCCTGATTAATGCGTTTATCCAAGACTTCAAAAGTTGAATTATTGGAGATGAATTCAGGGACTAAGTTTTTCATCCGGGCTACCAGCAACTCGTCATTTTCTTTCGCAACATTATTCAGCAAGTCAGTGATCTTCTGGTTTAATTCGTGATAACTGTATTGCCTGATTTTTCCTATTAAAATCTTGTTGTGAAATGAAGGTAGAGTATCTTCTGCGCTCGATAGTAATTCTTCGTAAAGCTTTTCTCCAGGCCTCAGACCGGTAATTTCAATTTTGATGTCTTTATGAGGCGTCAGTCCTGAAAGTAATATCATTTTTTCGGCCAGATCGTAAATCTGTACCGGTTGTCCCATATCAAAGAGAAAAATTTCGCCTCCGCGTCCCATAAACCCTGCCTCCAAAACAAGTTGACTAGCTTCGGGAATAGTCATAAAATAGCGCGTAATGTTACGGTGAGTTACGGTAACCGGGCCGCCTTGACTGATCTGTTTTTTGAACAGCGGGATCACTGATCCGTTAGAACCTAAAACGTTACCAAAGCGGGTTGTTATGAATTGTGTTTTCATTCCGGCTATTTGAGAAAGTGATTGAACATACATTTCACAAATCCGTTTGGTAGCTCCCATCACGTTGGTTGGATTTACCGCTTTATCCGTCGACACCATGACAAACTTATCTACAATAAATTCAACTGCGAGATCAGCAATAACTTTAATGCCTCCGATGTTGCATTTAATCGCCTCATAAGGCTGCATTTCCATGAGAGGAACGTGTTTATAAGCCGCAGCATGAAACACTACTGCAGGGCGGTATTTGCTGAATATTTTCCGCATCCGGTACTTATCGGCCACATTTCCTACAATGAAAACCGCATTGGAAAAATTGAAATTATTCTTGATCTCTGTCTGAAGGTCAAACAGTGCTGAGTCTGCCTGGTCGACTAAGATTAGCTGTCCGGGTTTAAAATTCAGTATTTGTCTGACGATTTCGGATCCAATCGATCCGGCGGCTCCGGTAACAAGGATTGCTTGCCCGTACAGCCCTTTAGATATCCGGTCTTTATTCAATACAATTGGATCTCGTCCAAGCAGATCTTCGATTTGAATTTCTTTAATCTGAGTGACAGATAATGACCCATTGATCCATTGTGAGGTCTCCGGAACATCACTGATTTTTATGTGTCTTTCCAGGCATAAGTTAATGATCTGGCGTTTCCTTTCTTTGGTAATTTTATTTCGGTTTACAGCAATAATTACTTCTTTTACTCCTTCTGCATCAATTACCTTCCTAAATGCTTTTTCTTCCGAATAAACTTGTAATCCGCCCAGTATTTTGTTTTGCAATTGCCAGTTGTCATCAATAAACCCAATTGGTTTTATACCCAGATTTTTGTCTCTTTCTATCACATCTCTGGTTATCTGTCCTTTATTCCCTGCTCCGAATATCAGAACTTTATGTACTTCGCCCGGAATGGCTGACAAATAGTTGAATGCAAATTTGATTAATAGCCTGAACGAGATCATTGCCAATACGGAGACGTAATAATGTATAAACAAAATGGAGTAGGGTATGGCCAGTTCTTTTACATAGATATGTCCGATTAACGACACAAACAAGAACCCAAAAGTTATAACCAAATGCGCAAAAATTAGAACGATGGCATCATGCGTGGTTGAGTGGCGAATAACTCCTTTATGTGGATGCAACAAATAAATTGCCAGATAAAAGAATGGAACTCCGGTAAGCAGTTGCAGAGTAATAAGTTCCATATCCAGAGGTATTCCTGTAAAATTGTGGGATAACCAATATGCATATACAAATGCAACTGAATAAATAGCTAAATCACAAAAAAGTATCATCCA
>JAEUTM010000491.1 GCA_016788025.1 Bacteroidia bacterium | reverse complement strand
AGAAAAATAAAATCCGAACAACTTGATTCGTACCAGAACATTCTTGACCTCATTAAGGTGTTTGGTGACGATATAAAAACTATGGGCGGAAAGCCATCCGCAAAACAAAAGGACAATTTTACATTGTTCCTGGCAAGAAATACCAATGGCAACAGTGTTATGAAACACATGGTATTTGAGCTTAAAAAACGCTTAGGGTGACATGAAACGAAAAGAACCGAAATACAAGTACACGAATGTTATGTTGATTGACGACAATGAGCTCGACAACTTCATTAACGAAAAAACGATCGAGGCGAATAACTTCTCGAAACGCATCTATTCTAACACAAGCGCAAAAAGCGCTCTTGAGTTCCTGAAAAACCTTGTTACAATGGGAGCTCATCACAACGACATCTATCCGGAAGTGATTTTTATTGATATTAATATGCCAATGATGGATGGATTTCAGTTTATTGAAGCATTTAAAAGCGAGACCGAGGAAAAAATGAATAAACCAAAAATGGTGATTTTAACCTCTTCCGTATACTTTGAAGACCGGCAAAAAACCAAAGAAATAGACAAGGATATAGTATTTTTAAATAAACCGCTTACCCAGGAAGCCCTGGAATCTATTTAGCGAAACTGTCATAACGTCTTTCTGGCTGTTGGGTCGGCGCCTTTTTATACATTTTTCGATTAAATCTTACATTTGAATATAAGAGCGCCTTCCCGCCCTGTTTTAAATTGTTATACTCGCTACTTTTGCGTAGCATTTTAAACAATGGATCAAGCGCTCCGAATCATACATCTCGATAGCCATAAAGCAGACTCTGATCTGATAGCGAGGGAATTTGATTTACAGAATGTAAAGACCGAAATTCTTTTCGTTAAAACAAAACAAGATTATCTCAAAGCTCTTGAGAACTTTGATCCAGATCTTGTGCTAAGCGAGTTTGAATTGCCCACAATATCTTACAAAGAAGCGTTTGATCTTCTTAAACTCCACAAACCTGGCAAGCCATTTATACTGGTAACAGGCTCGGTTAAAGAGGAAGACGCTCTTGCGTTGCTGAAAGGGGGGATAGACGATTTTTTTATTAAAGACCGACTAAAAAAGTTACCGCTGGGAGTTTTAAAGGTATTTGGAGAAATAAATTTCCAAAAAGAAAAGGATCAGTTCCTTGATGAAATTGAGGGGAAAGAAAGAAAGTTCGGTGCGCTTATTGATAACAGCCAGGAAGCTATTGTACTTCGCGACGAGAATTTTAACATCACATATCGTAGTCCCCCTGCTGAAAAAATTACAGGCTGGGATACAAAAGAACTCAGGAAACAGAGCTTTATAGAACTTATTCACCCGGATGACCGCCATTTTGTTGGCGCAATTGTTTCCAATATTAAAAGCCAGCCGGGTAAGTCGTTTAACGTAGTATACAGAACCCTGCATAAAAACGGGAGTTATATCTGGATTGATATGACTATTACAAACATGCTTCATGACGAACACGTGAAAGCAATTGTGACTAATTTTCGTGACATCACCGAGAAAAAAATTTCGGAGTCACGACTTATAAGAAGCAACAATCACTTCAGAGCGCTTATTGAAAACATTTCGGATGCTATTGTTTTAACCGACGAAAAAGGCAATGTAAAGTACCTCAGCCCTTCCGCGAAGAACATGACTGGTTTTGACCTTTCGGATATTGAGGGTTCCAAATTCACAGAGAATTTTCACCCTGAGGATCTGGCAATGGCAAAAACGATATTCAGATCTATTATCATGCGGCCTGGGGTTACGGTCCACAGTTCTTTCAGAATCCGTCATAAAAACGGCGATTACATCTGGGTTGAAGGTTCGGCTACAAATTTACTGCAAGACGTTAGCGTAAAAGCTGTTGTAATTAATTACAGGGACGTTACCGCCCGCAAGGAATCTGAAAGAATGCTTGAAAAATCGGAGGCTAACCTCCGGAGTATTTTTGACAATACTAATATTTCTTATGTCCTCATAAACCACGAGTTCAAAATCGTGTCTTTCAATCACCAGGCCCTGATCCGGTATAAATTTGAACTCGGCGCCGACATCGAGGAAGGGCAAAATATAATCAACTATCTTCCTGAATTCAGGAAAGAAGATTGTACTTACATATTCAACAAAGTACTCTCGGGCAAAAAACATTCTTACGAAAAAGATTTCATTCACCAGGAAGAAGTATCCTGGTACAGTGTAAATATGTTCCCGGTATACGATGACAAAAAACAGATTCTTGGGCTAATTATTTCCAGTGAAGACATAACGTCGAGGAAAATCGCTGAACTGGAGAGAGAAGAAATGACCAGCGACCTCATTCAGCACAACAAGAACCTCGAACAATTTGCCTATATCATCTCGCATAATCTTCGCTCACCAGTCTCCAATATTGTTGGTCTATCCAACCTGCTCAGCTCCGCCAGGGATATGGGCGAAAAAGATTTTACCAAATGTATGGAAGGACTTACTCTCTCGGTAAAAAAACTTGATGAGGTTATCGTCGATCTCAATTTTATCCTGCAGAACAGAAAAGAGGTAAATAGCCAGAAAGAAATGCTGAACCTTAACCAGCTCTTGTTTGATATTAAAACTATTACCAGTGAGCATATTGAGAAAGAGAATTTTAATATAAGGTCGGACTTTCAGGTTGAAAGTCTCTTTACTATTAAAAGTTACATTCATAGCATTTTCCTTAACTTAATCACAAACAGCATCAAGTACAGAAACACAGAAGTCGCTTCAGAGATAGAGATATCCTCTTTTAAAGATCACGACGAAGTTGTTCTTCGTTTCAAAGACAATGGTCTGGGTATTGACTTGAATGCCAATGCTTCTAAAATTTTCGGACTGTATAAGCGTTTCCATAAACATGTAGATGGAAAAGGCATGGGGCTTTACATGGTAAAAACACAGGTG